>JANOGH010000486.1:0-1728 GCA_031414075.1 Betaproteobacteria bacterium
GCCATGATCTATTGGCGGAATCCGCGCGCGGCGTGGCACCCGCCGGCTTTATCTAACTGACTTTCGGAAAACGACTTTTTCGGGCACAAACGAACTGTGGATAATTCTGTTGATGAAACCATCCGGCTGCGCTCTGGGGAAACGGTCTGAAACCCAGAAGGGGCGCGGGATTGAGCGTGTCAACATGAAAGAACGTAATTAATTCAATATCTTAAAATGGTACCGCCCGGAGAAGCTTATGGTTGCTGCATCTCAGCCCGCCGTGGCCACAGATTGTGCATAAGCACTGGGGGTTGCAAACGGCTGAGGATGCCTCGCGCTCAGTGAAATTGCCGACTTTCCGAGTGTACCGCGTCCACCAACGCCGCCACATTCTCAGGCGGGGTGAACTGGGAGATACCGTGCCCCAGATTGAAAACATGGCCGCTCCCATACCCGTAAGCCGCCAGTATCTTGCCGGCCTCCCGGCGGATGACTTCCGGTGGTGCCAACAGCGCAGCCGGGTCGAGATTTCCCTGCAGCGCCACACGATCGCCTACGCGGGCGCGCGCCTGTCCGATATCGACGGTCCAGTCGAGACCCAGCGCATCGGCTCCGCACTGCGCGAGGCTCTCCAGCCATAATCCTCCGCCTTTGGTGAAGACGATGCGGGGAATCTTTTGTCCTTCCCGTTCACGTCTCAGCTGGGCGCAAACGCGCTCGATATAGCGCAGGGAAAACTCGTGAAATGCTTCCCCTGCGAGCATGCCCCCCCATGTGTCGAAAATCATCACGGCCTGAACACCGGCTTCAATCTGGGCATTGAGATAGTCGGTCACCGCGCGCGCATTGACTTCCAGGAGGTGATGCAGCAGTTCGGGACGCGTGTAGAGCATCTTCCTGGTTTCGTGAAAATCGCTGCCGCCGCGTCCCTCGATCATGTAGCACGCCAGCGTGAACGGGCTGCCGGAGAAACCGAGCAACGGTATTGAACCGGCCAGCGCTTTTCTAATCTGGGCAACGGCGTCCAGCACATACCGCAACTGTGTCGCCGGATCTGGCGCAATCAACTTGCGAATATCGCGCTCGTCACGTAACGGATGCTGAAAGCGTGGGCCCTCGCCTTCGGCGAAATAAAGTCCCAGCCCCATCGCATCAGGAATGGTGAGAATATCGGAAAACAGGATCGCAGCATCGAGCGGGAAACGGGCGAGTGGCTGCAGCGTGACCTCGGTGGCGAAATCCGGGCTCTTGCAAAGATCGAGGAAGCTTCCGGCGCGGGCGCGGATCTGGTTGTATTCCGGAAGATAGCGGCCAGCCTGCCGCATGATCCAGACCGGCGTATACGGGGTCGGCTCACTCAGCAGAGCGCGCAGGAGGACATCGTTCTTCGGTCGGGACACGGGGAAGCGTGAAAAGTGATCTTGATCAGCAAACTGTGCCCGGCAGGCGCGCTGGCGCCGTCAAGCTTTCATTGTCGATCGCTTATTGGTTTCAGCGCGGCAAATCGGAATGACCCATCAAAAATTCGTCGACGGAGCGGGCACACTGACGGCCTTCGCGAATTGCCCACACCACGAGGGACTGGCCGCGACGCATGTCACCCGCGGCAAACACCTTCGGTACTGACGTCGCGTAGGCCTTCGGGCCGTCGGTGTCGGCCTTGACGTTGCTGCGCGCGTCCCTTTCGACGCCGAATTCGTCGAGCATCGACTGCACCGGCGAAACAAAGCCCATCGCCAGCAGCAC
>JANOGH010000487.1:0-6224 GCA_031414075.1 Betaproteobacteria bacterium
TGCCGGCTGTTGCTGTCGAAGCCCGACATGCTGCTGCTCGACGAGCCGACCAACCACCTCGACGCGGAAAGCGTGGACTGGCTGGAGCAGTTCCTGCAGAAATTCCCCGGCACCGTGGTTGCAGTCACCCACGATCGCTACTTTCTCGACAACGCGGCTGAATGGATTCTGGAACTCGACCGGGGCCGCGGTATTCCGTGGAAAGGCAACTACAGTTCCTGGCTGGAGCAGAAGGAGCAGCGCCTGGAGGTCGAATCCAAGCAGGAGTCCGCCCGCATCAAGGCGATGCAGAAGGAACTCGAGTGGGTGCGATCGAACCCCAAGGCGCGCCAGGCCAAGAGCAAGGCGCGCATTGCGCGTTTCGAGGAGTTGTCGTCCCACGAGCACCAGAAGCAGAATGAAACCCAGGAAATCTTCATTCCGGTGGCCGAGCGTCTGGGCGACAGCGTAATCGAGTTCAAGGAGGTGTCGAAGGGGTATGGCGATCGCCTGTTGATCGACAAGCTCTCGTTCAGTGTTCCTCCGGGGGCGATCGTCGGCATCATCGGTCCGAATGGCGCCGGCAAATCGACGCTGTTCCGCATGATCACAGGCAAGGAAAAGCCGGACAGCGGCGAGCTGGTCATCGGTTCCACCGTGCAGCTTGCGTTCGTCGACCAGACCCGCGACGCGCTCGAGAACAAGAAGACCGTATGGGAAGCGATCTCCCACGGCCAGGACATCCTCACCGTCGGCAAGTTCGAAATGCCTTCACGCGCGTACGCGGGGCGATTCAACTTCAAGGGTGCCGACCAGCAGAAAGTGGTCGGCAATCTCTCCGGTGGTGAACGCGGGCGGCTGCACCTGGCAACCACGCTGATCTCCGGCGGCAACGTGCTGCTGCTCGATGAACCATCCAACGATCTCGACGTGGAAACGCTGCGCGCACTGGAAGACGCCTTGCTGGAGTTCGCCGGGTCCGTGCTGGTGATATCGCACGACCGCTGGTTCCTCGACCGCATCGCCACCCACATCCTCGCCTGCGAAGGCGAATCCCTGTGGATGTTCTTTCCGGCAAACTACCAGGAATACGACGCCGACAATAAAAAGCGCCTCGGCGAAGAAGGCGCCAAGCCCAAGCGCATCCGCTTCAAGCCGCTGAAATAACGCGACGCCGTCTCATATCATGAAGACCTAAAGGGCTGGACAGGATTAACAGGATGGACAGGATGGAAGGCAGGAACAACAATCGCTGCCGCATCTCATCCCGCCCCTGCTATCTCCTGTTCATTTCAAGTTGATCTCGCATTTATCCCGTCAATCCTGTTCATCCTGTCTAATCATTAAAGGCAAGAGGGTTGGACAGGATTAACAGGATGAACAGGATGGAAGGCAGGAACAACAATCGCTCCCGCATCTGCCATCTCCTGTTCATTGCAGGTTGATTTCGCATTTCATCCTGTCAATCCTGTTCATCCTGTCTAGTCATGAAGAGCAAAGGGCTGGACAGGATTTACAAGATGAACATGATGGAAGGCAGGAACAACAATCGGTGTCGCCCCTCATCCTGCCCCTGCCATCTCCTGTTCAAATTCAGAACACGTAGGCAAGTCCAATCGATAGTACCGGATAATACTGGTACTGCTTCATGTCGTCGTTGAGCTGGGCCTGCTCCGCCGTAACGCTGCTCTGGATTTGCGCGCAGGTCGGCGCGGAAGTCGTTGCCCCGCAAGTTGCGGTCAGGGTCGATTGCGGCGCACCCTGGAACAACACACCAAAGTCGGCGGTGAACAACAACCCCTTGCCCACGGGTCGGCCATACCCAAGGCCGACATAGGGGGCCGCCTTCCTGAAGCCGACGGTGCCGTTCAGCGCACTGACGTCCGATGAGCTGTAAGTTACGCCATCGATTGTGAAGGTCCCGCCCGGGGAAGGTATGCCGTCCAGCGTGAGCTTGTTGCCGTTGTACATGGCCCCGGCACTGATGCGAAAGTTGTTGGAGAACGGAAACCAGTCGAGGAGCAACTGACCAGTCGCCAGTTTCAACTTCGCGTCATAGTTGACGGACTCATAGGTATCGGTCGTGCTGTAATTCAGGCCATTGGCGGAGACGCGGAATCCCAGGTTTTCATTGAATGCGTGCGCCAGTTCGATGCCGCCGCCCAGCGTTCCGGCACGCAGTCCGATACTCGTATCCGCAAGAGATGGCGAGGAAGCGAGAACCACCAAACCTGCCGCAAGTGCCGAAACCAGATTGTTCCTCTTCATGACAAAACCTCCGTTTCCTTTCGTTGGCGTAAATCGACGTTCGGTGCCCGGTGTGCATTTACTGATAGTGCCGCACGTGGTTGAGTAAACCTGCTTATTCTGACATGCGATCGGCCCGTCTTGTAAATTCCCCGCATGGCGGGATGGGACGCAGCCGGACATCCCCAATGACGATCATCAATCGATTGCGGTATTCCATTGGCTTTACGCCCTCCTGAGGGCTGCACCGCGAATCTTTACACCTTCTTTACGCCGCGCTTCCTAAGATGGCCATCCAGACGGCAATCGGAAGGCGTGACGCGATTTGATTCAGGTCAAGGCGTTGCGGCGGAATGGGGTCACGCTGACGGACCCTTATGCGTGAGGTGAATATGGACCTTCTCTACATCGGACTTATGGTCGCATTCGTGGCGCTGAGCATCGCGCTCGTGCATGTTTGTGAAAAATTAATGAGGAGGCCGCGATGAACTGGATCTATGTGCTGAGCGGCGTGCTCGCCGCGGGCATCTTTGTCTATCTCGTCATCGCACTTCTTTGGCCGGAGAAATTCTGATGACTGCCAATGGCTATCTGCAAATCGTCTTCTATCTCGCCGCCGTCGTCGCACTGGCGAAGCCGCTTGGTATGTATATGGCCCGTATCTACGAAGGCCAGCCGGCGCTGCTGAACCGCGTGGGCGCGCCGTTCGAGCGGCTGATCTACCGCGTCTGCGGCATCGATCCGGCCAAGGAAATGCGCTGGACCCAGTACGCGCTGGCTGTGCTGGCGTTCGGCCTGGCGGGCCTGCTTGCGGCCTACGCACTGCAGCGGCTGCAGAACTACCTGCCGCTCAATCCAGCCAACATGGCCGCGATTTCGCCGGACTCGTCGTTCAATACGTCGGTGAGCTTCAACACGAACACCAACTGGCAGGGCTACGCCGGCGAAGCGACCATGAGTTATCTGACGCAGATGCTCGCGCTCACGGTGCAGAACTTCGTCTCCGCGGCAATGGGCATGGCGGTGGTGATTGCGCTGATTCGCGGCTTCGCCCGCCAGAGCACGCAGACCATCGGCAATTTCTGGGTGGACCTGACGCGCGGCACACTGTATATCCTGCTGCCGATTGCATTCGTGCTCGCCCTGGTGCTCGTCTCGCAGGGCGTGGTGCAGACCTTTTCGGAATATCGCACGGTGCCACTGGTCGAATCCGTCGAATACGACACGCCCAGGCTCGACGCTTCTGGCCAGCCGCTCAAGGACGCCGCAGGCAATGCCGTGACCGAAAAGGCCACGCAGAAGGAGCAGGTCATCGCGGTCGGCCCCGTTGCATCGCAGGTCGCAATCAAGCATCTCGGCACCAACGGCGGCGGCTTCTTCAACGCCAACTCGGCGCACCCGCTGGAGAGCCCGACACCGCTGACGAATTTTCTCGAACTGCTTGCCGAGCTTGTAATTGCGGTGGCCCTGACCTTCACGTTCGGCAGGATGGTGGGCGACCAGCGCCAGGGCTGGGCAATCTTTGCGGCAATGATGGTCATGCTCGTGAGCCTGATGGCGGTAGCGGTATGGGCCGAGCAGTCCGGCAATCCGGCGCTCGCAGCGCTTGGAGTCGATCAAACGCCGTCCTCCCTGCAAGACGGGGGGAACATGGAGGGCAAGGAAACACGGTTCGGCGTGGTGAACTCGGCGCTTTTTGCAACCGTGACCACCGCGACTTCGACGGGCGCGGTGAACTCGATGCACGACTCGTTCACGCCGCTCGGCGGCCTGGTGCCGATGTGGCTGATGCAGCTCGGCGAGGTGATATTCGGCGGCGTCGGCTCGGGGTTGTACGGCATGCTGCTGCTGGCCGTGGTCGCGGTGTTCGTCGCGGGCCTCATGATCGGCCGCACGCCCGAGTATCTGGGTAAGAAAATCGAGGCCTTCGATATCAAGATGGCCGCAATCGGCGTGCTGGTGCCCTCGCTCGCGATCCTGGCCGGCACGGCTGTCGCTGTCCTGGTAGGTGCAGGCAAGGCGGGCGTCGCCAATCCCGGCACGCACGGCTTCTCGGAGATCCTGTACGCCTTTTCCTCGGCGAGTGCCAACAATGGCAGCGCGTTCGCGGGTCTTTCGGCGAACACGCCGTTCTATAACACCGCGCTGGGGATTTGCATGTTCTTCGGGCGTTACTGGATCATCATTCCCGTGCTGGCACTGGCCGGGTCGCTGGCGGCGAAGAAGAAGGTTCCGGCCGGTCCCGGCACGTTGCCCACCCACACGCCGATGTTCATTTTCTTCCTCGTCGGCATCGTGATCGTCATCGGCGCGCTGACGTTCTTCCCCGCGCTCGCGCTGGGACCGATCGTCGAGCATCTCATGTTGTACGGCGGCAAGTGATCCGCCCGGCCGCCTAATCCGAAGGAAACAGGAGTCGATCCGCTATGACAACCCAAGCGATTTCCCCCGCTCCCGCACCGCGCCGCGCCCTGGTCACGAAGGGCATCGTCGCGCAAGCGCTGTTCGTCGCCGTGGTCAAGCTGCTGCCCCAGCACCAGTGGAGAAATCCGGTGATGTTCGTGGTGTATGTCGGCAGCATTCTCACCACCATTCTTTTCGTGCAGGCGCTCGGCGGGCAAGGCGAGGCGCCGACCGGCTTCATCCTGGCCGTGACCGTCTGGCTGTGGTTTACCGTTTTGTTCGCCAATTTCGCCGAAGCCGTGGCCGAGGGGCGCAGCAAGGCGCAGGCGGCGGCATTGCGCGCGGTCAAGCGGGTTGCGTTCGCGCGCAAGGTCAAGGAAGCGAAGCACGACGCCGAGGCGATCTGGACGCCATCCGCCGATTTGCGCAAAGGCGACCTGTTCATCGCCGAGGCAGGCGATATCATTCCCGCGGACGGCGAAGTCATCGAAGGCGTTGCCTCGGTGGATGAGTCGGCGATCACGGGTGAATCGGCCCCGGTCATCCGTGAGTCGGGTGGCGACTTCTCCTCCGTGACCGGTGGTACGCGCGTGCTCTCCGATTGGCTGATCGTGCGCGTGACCGTCAATCCCGGCGAGGCCTTCCTCGATCGCATGATCGCCATGGTCGAAGGCGCGCGCCGCAACAAGACGCCGAACGAAATCGCGCTGACCATTCTTCTGGTGAAGATGACGATCATCTTCCTGCTCGCCACGGTCACGCTGCTGCCGTTCTCGATCTACGGCGTCGAGCTGGCCAAGTCGGGCGCTCCGGTGACCATCACAGTGCTGGTTGCCCTTCTGGTATGCCTGATCCCGACCACCATCGGCGGCCTGCTCTCTGCGATCGGACTGGCCGGAATCGGCCGCATGCTGCGTGCGAACGTCATCGCCACTTCCGGCCGGGCTGTGGAAGCGGCGGGCGACGTCGACGTGCTGCTGCTGGACAAGACCGGCACCATTACCCTGGGCAACCGCCAGGCATCCGGTTTCTTTCCCGCACCCGGCGTTTCGGAACGGGACCTCGCCGATGCCGCGCAGCTCGCCTCGCTTGCGGACGAAACTCCCGAGGGCCGCAGCATCGTCGTACTGGCCAAGCAAAAATTCAACGTGCGTGAGCGCGACGTCGCCGCATTGAAGGCGACCTTCGTGCATTTCTCCGCGTACACGCGCATGAGCGGAGTGGACCTTGAGGGGCGCCAGATCCGCAAGGGAGCGGGGGACGCCATCCGCGCCTGGGTGGAAACAAAAGGCGGCACCTTTCCGGCCGGGATCGTCGAGATCGTCGCCGGCATTGCGCGCCACGGTTCGACGCCGCTGGTGGTTGCCGATGGCGAAAAGGTACTCGGCGCGATCGAACTGAAGGACATCGTCAAGGGCGGCATCAAGGAGCGCTTTGCCGAGCTGCGCGGGATGGGCATCAAGACCATCATGATTACCGGCGACAACCGGCTGACGGCCGCTTCGATCGCCGCCGAGGCCGGCGTGGACGACTTCCTGTCGGAAGCCACGCCCGAAGCCAAACTCAAGCTGATTCGCGAGCATCAGGCGACGGGC
>JANOGH010000488.1:0-9290 GCA_031414075.1 Betaproteobacteria bacterium
CCGGACACCATGAGCGCGATCCGGGAGGCGGTGACTTCGGTCACGATCAATGCCGCGAACCCGATGCCGGGCAGGCAAAACCGGGTGTACCTCGCAGCGCTGTTTGCCATGTCCGCCCCCGAGTTCATCGTCCAGAAATAGGAGAAGATCAAATGACGACCAGACAATCCCGCAGGGAATTCATCAAGCGTGCCTCTGCTCTGTCCATCGCTGGCGGCGCAGCGCCTTTTGCGCTCAATCTCGCTACCATCGGTGCTGCATCCGCGCAGGCAGTAGGCGGTTACCGTGCCATCGTTTGCCTGTTCTTCTTTGGAGGCAATGACCACACCAACACCATCATCCCGTACGATCCAGCCGAACATGCCGCTTACCTCAATGCACGAACATCGATTGGGCACGCGCGCGATGCATTGACACCGACCTCGATCGCTCCCGTCGCGTCGCAGGGAGGTCGGCCGTTTGCATTTCATCCGGCACTCACTACGTTCAAGACCCTCTACGATGCCGGCAAAGTCGCCGTCGTGGCCAACGTCGGGCCGCTCATTGTGCCCACGACCAAGACGCAATACCGCAACGGCAGCGTACCGTTGCCGCCTAAGTTGTTTTCCCACAACGACCAGCAGTCGGGATGGCAGGCCACGACCCCGATCGGCGAAGGCGCGCGCCTCGGCTGGGGCGGACGCATGGGGGACTTGCTTGCGTCGCAAAATGGCCTGACCGTTTTCACATGCATTTCTGCGGCTGGCAATGCCGTGTTCCTGTCCGGCCAGGACGTCATCCAGTACCAGGTCAGCTCCAATGGCGCTGTGTCGATCGCGGCAATAACGGGCTCGCTCTTTGGATCGTCGACCGCAGCGAGCGCCTACCAACGCGTCATCACGCGCACCAGCCCGCACCTGTTCGAGGACGAACTGGGAAAGATTACGTCGCGTTCGATCAGCGCCAACAACCTGCTCGCGTCTGCATTGCTGACGGCTCCGGCGTTCACGACACCCACGCCTGCCAATAACGGACTCGCCTCGCAGTTGAATATCGTCGCACGCATGATCTCCGCGCGCAGCGCACTGACGGCCAACCGGCAGGTATTCTTCGTCAGCCTCGGCGGATTCGACAATCACGACGAACTGCTGAGCGAGCACAACCTGCGCATGCAGACGGTGAACTCGGCCGTCAGCGCGTTCTACAGCTGGCTGCAGCAAATACAGATGGAGAATAGCGTGACGCTGTTCACGGCTTCCGATTTCGGGCGTACGCTCACCAGCAACGGCGACGGTTCGGATCACGGCTGGGGCTCGCATCATTTTGCCGTTGGCGGCGCCGTGCAGGGTGGAGTCTACGGCACGTTCCCGCAAGTTCAGTTCAATACCAACGACGACATCGGCCAGGGCAATCTGCTGCCGACGACGTCGGTCGATCAGTATGCGGCGACCTTCGCCCGCTGGCTGGGCGTGGCGGATGCAAGGTTGCCCGATGTATTGCCGAACGTCGTCAACTTCGGCGCCTCGCGTTATCTGGATTTCCTGGTTTGACGTTGCGCAGGAACGCTGCGCGGATTCGATCGCACAGCTGTCGCAAAACAGAACGGGCACCGAAAGGTGCCCGTTGCTCATTTTGCGTGGGAGGGCCCTACCCCGTGCAGTCCTACTACTTGGCATGCCCTCGTTCGACCAGCGACGCCGCCTCGCTGCCCGTGAGCATGAAGGAAGTCGCACCCAGAGCGAAGGGGCGGGACAGGATCTGGCCGATCTGCCGGCGCAGCAGGTCTTTAGCCGGCGATTTGATCATCACAGAATACATCGGCGGCTTGCCGTGAAGAGGAATGACATCCACCCGAAACGGCACATTGGTGGTATCGCCGGCCACGCTTGCGATGTTCGTCAGGCAGCTCAGGAGTTCGGATTGAGTCGGATATTCGTTCATGGGCCGAGGTTTGGGTAAATGTGACAGCAGCCAGACGCTCGACGCGGATGCAGACGATCGTGACAGGGCTACTACGAAAGCTTTGACATGATACGCCGAGTTTAGTGCGGCGCAGTAAACACTGGTTGCCGACCGGGCTACGGGATGGAAAGACCGGCCGGTTCGGGTGTAGGATTGGCCGGGGGTCTTCGAATATGTCCCACAAATGCCTTTTCCGACGGAGGAACGTGTCATGGCCAAGAAAAACGTGGCAGAACCGATCTACAAGATTGTCGAAGTGATCGGCACCAGCACAAAGTCCTGGGAAGACGCCGCGATGAACGCGGTAGGGGCTGCAGCAAAGTCACTGCGCGACCTGCGAATCGCGGAGGTCGTAAAGATGGACATGAAGGTTGATAAGGGCAAAGTAGTCGCTTATCGCACGCGGGTGCTGCTGTCGTTCAAGTATGAGAATTGAGCGAAACAGGGACGAGGGAAAAACCGACTGCCCCCAGACAACGGGCGCCGGTAGGTGGCTGCTTTTTTTGACGACTGGTTCGCGCTGACTCGCCGGGCGGCAGGACATCAGAAAACGCCGGCTGCCGCTTCCAGCGCGGCGCCGGTGCTTCTGGCTTTCCCCTTTTACCTTTTATCTCTTGCCTTTGAGCTGCATTTTCATTTCGCCGGAGCCAGCGAGCGAATGGAATTGAGCAGGGCCTAGATTTCGTTTTCGCTCAGCGTCGATTTGAATGCGGGCATCATGGTCACCCCGTTGATGATCCGGTAGGCGACCACGCCATCCGGAGTGGAGTGCAAGAAAAAATGATGAAAATGGTTACGCTGCCGTCCGGGGAAAACCTCCCGGCGCTCGGCCTGGGCACCTGGTACATGGGCGATAAACGCGAGACCCGCGTGGAAGAGATTTCCACGCTGCAGCTTGGTCTCGATCTCGGCCTCAAACTGATCGATACGGCGGAGATGTACGGCGAAGGCAAGGCCGAAGAACTGGTCGGCGAGGCCATCGCCGGCCGGCGCGACCAGGCTTTCCTCGTCAGCAAGGTCTACCCGCACAACGCCTCGCGCAAGGGCACCATCGCCGCCTGCGAACGAAGCCTCACACGCATGCGCACCAACTGTATCGATCTCTATCTGCTCCACTGGCGCGGAAACATTCCTTTCAGCGAAACCATCGAAGGTTTCATGGCACTGCAGAAGGCCGGCAAGATCCGTTACTACGGCGTCAGCAACATGGATCTCGTCGACATGCAGGAATTGTTCTCGTTACCCGGCGGCGAAGCCGTAGCCACGAACCAGCTGCTCTATAACCTTACCCGGCGCGGCATCGAGTGGGATTTGCTGCCGTGGCTTCGCGAAAGAAAAATTCCGGTCATGGCGTATTCGCCGATAGAACAGTCGCGGCTGCTGAGCAATCCGAAGCTGGCCGATTTCACCAGGCGCCATGGCATGACCCCGGTGCAGGCGGCGCTCGCCTGGTTGATGGCGAAAGGCGGCATTATCGCGATTCCGAAAACTGGCCGCCGCGAACGCGTGAAGGAAAACCTCGGCGCGCTGGACCGCGATCTGTCCCTTGAACAACTTGCCGAACTCGACCGGCTGTTTCCGCCGCCGAAGGGGCCGAGAGCGCTGGAGATGCTCTAACAACAGAGCAATGATTGAAGATGCAAAGAAACCCGCACGATCCTTGCCGCGACAGGCCGACTGTGGCCCAATCGCGTTTGCCCTCCGGCAGAACGCCGGCCTCGACTTACCCACTATCCGCCAATCGGGATCATGGCAGCACACTGGAGCCAAGAACTGCACCGTCTGTTCAAGCAGCAGAATGTCCGCCAGGTCAGTTTCGTCCCCGATGCCGGCCATACCGCCCTGATCAGACTGTGCGAAGCAGACCGTGAGCTTCGCGCAGTCCGGCTTACCACCGAAGAAGAAGGCATAGCACTCGCGCTCGGTGCGTGGCTCGGTGGCGACAAGAGCGTATTGCTGATGCAGTCAAGCGGTGTGGGCAACTGCATCAACATGCTGTCCATGCTGTCGGTGTGCCAGATACCGCTGACGATGTTGGTGACCATGCGTGGCGACTGGGCGGAATTCAATCCCTGGCAGGTGCCCATGGGACAGGCCACCGAGCCGGTACTCGAAGAAATGGGCGTGCTGGTGAATCGCGCCGATCGGGAAGAAGACATCGTGCCGCTCGCGGAAGGCGCGCTGCGCATCGCCTACAACACGTTGCGCCCGACCGCAGTGCTGATAGGACAACGGCTGCTGGGTGCAAAAACCTTCGATAACTGATTGCTATCGACGACAGATCATGGCCGCAACCGGATCATCGGACAAAGCACCGAAGCTGGAACGACGTAGTGTCGTAAGGGCGCTGCTCGCCGATCGCGGCGACTTGCTGGTCATCGCGGGGCTGGGCGCGCCGGCATGGGATGCGACCGATGCGGGCGATGGTCCACTGACATTTCCGCTGTGGGGCGGGATGGGCGGTGCCACGGCGATCGGACTCGGACTGGCGCTGGCGCAGGCGGATCGGCGTGTGCTCGTGCTCACCGGAGACGGAGAATTGCTGATGGGCATGGGGTCGCTGGCCACCGTCGGCGTGCAACACCCGCGCAATCTTGCGGTCGTCGTGCTCGACAACGAGCACTATGGAGAAACCGGCATGCAGCCCTCACATACGGCCTTCGGCGTCGATCTCGCGGCCGCTGCGAAGGCCTGTGGCTTCCCGTTGTCGACGATCATCACCACGATGGATCAGATTGCAGCCTTGCGCGAAGACATCCATCGCGCTCAAGGCCCGCTGTTCGCACAGGTCAAAATCGCTGCCGACAAGCTGCCGCTGGTATTGCCGCCGCGCGACGGCACGCATCTGAAGAACCGGTTTCGCGAAGCCTTGCTCGGCGCGAAAGCCCACTCACAGCGCTAGGACGGATCCGGGGTCAAGGCGGCACGTTTCGAGATCGTTCTGATCGTGGCATTCAGTTTCCGATCATCCCTGGATCAGAACGATGTCCCAGACTACTATTTTTGAATCCGGCTCTTCGTTCGCCGTCGGGGGCAGGATCCGGGCAATCAGACTGTCCTTCGCCCAGGATTGTTGCAGCAGCGGATCCTTCTGGTTCAGGGGCTCATCCTGGAAGTACATTTGCGTGATCAGCCGGTTGACCTTGCCGGTTATGTCATAGTGGATGTGCGGCGGCCGCCAATAGTCGGCCACGACCGGATAGGCGCCGGGCTTGACCGTTCTGTAGCGATAGCGACCTTCCGAGTCGGTGACCACGGTTGCGTACCCATCGAAGTTCGGATCGAGCGCTGCCGGATTGCGATCATGCGGATGCGTGTAGCGGCCGGCACCGTTGGCTTGCCAGATCTCCAGTTTCACGCCCGGACACGGTTCGCCGCGCAAGCTCAATACCCTTCCGGTGACATGGATCACCTGCCCCTGCGCCTGTCCGGCCCGGCCCTTGAGCCGCGTGAGATCGGCGCTGCCATCGGCGCGTTTTTGCACCGGATAAAACGGCCCGAGAATCTGATCGGGCGTGGGCATCGGTCCTTTGAAGTCCAGGCCGACACTTCCCTCTTCCACAGCGACCAGGGACGAGGCGAATCCCAGCGCGCCCATGGCGAAGGACATCTTCAATACATCGCGCCTCGACACTTTGTGCTCGGGACAAGTGGGCAACAATGCGAAAGGCGCAGTCGGCACCAGAATCTGCTTTTCTTTGCTCACGCTCATTTCCTCCGGAAAAATTGTTCGCGTAAGTCGATCGATGCGGGCGTTCAGTCGAAACTGAATCCCGGCGTGCGCGTGTAGTGGTGAAGGCCTTCGTCCTGAATGACGAACGAGCGCATGCGCTGGGCACCGCGGCTGTGATGCGAGTGCAGCAGCGTCGCGGGCGTTATCTGCGCCGCGCCAGTGGACCAGTCTACGCGCTTGCCGTCGATCATCGAGTGAATGCCTTCCCCTTGGATCGCCAGCGTCACGGCAACGCCATTGTGGCGATGCGGACGTTGATCGCAACCCGGTGCCAGCGTGTTGATGGCAGTATTGATGGTGGGAATGGTGTTGGAACTCGGCTCAAGCGCAGTCGTTGAAAATTGCACCGAGCTCCCCGTCGTGTCCGCGCTGACCGGTCGGCGCCAGACTTCCTGGAAGCGGCGCTCGATTTCGGCTGCGGGCCAGTGCGTGGTCTCGATCACCGCTTGTCCCGGCAGCGGCGTACGCAGCCGCTCATAGGCCAGCAACGGCTCGTTGGTTACCGCGAACAGCAGGCAGTTTCGGTCACCCGCGCGGTGCAGGGTTTCGCCGCCTCCCGGGAAACAGAATACGTCGCCAGTCATCCAATCGATGGTGTCATTGCCGTTGCGACTTTCTCCGCTGCCCGACATGGCATAGTAGATTTCGCCGGAAGCCGCGAAGGCCGTGTGCAACTGCTCTCCGGCGCAGATCTTTACATAGCGGCAAAGAAGCGTCGGCGTAGTGGCGGGATACGTCGTGCAAAGCTCGGCGCGGATGTCCAGCGCGATCAGCCCGGTCGGCGACCCGGCGTCGAAAGCGCGGTCGCGTTCGGCAAGAAACTGGTGAATCGGCACCGCGGGCCAGGAGAAGGCGAAACCGTTTTCGTCGGTGAGGTAACGGGCGCGGCGGGTATAGGGCGTTTCCTGATCGACTTCGGCGTGGACGGCAGTGGCGGTCATGACGGCTCTCCTCGTATTTTGCCGCCTAATATACTGCTTACAGCACCGCCACGTCCGGCGCCGATTCCCTGCCTGGGAATTCAGGCTTTCGTTCCCGGCCTGGCCCCGAAGCTACATTGCGGTCCGCGCCACCGCCCCTGGTCTGGGCAGGATCCCCGCATCGGCCCTGGGCATGATGAACGGCTGCGCATTTTCGTAGGCGCGCGCGGCACGCAGAACCAGTGCATCGGCAAATTTATTGCCCACCAGTTGCAACGCGACCGGCAATCCGTCGTGGGTAAATCCACACGGCACGGCCGCTGCCGGCTGCTGCGACAGATTGAACGGATAAGTGAACGGCGACCATTCCCACCAGCGGGTGCGGTCGGAACCCGGCGGCACTTCATGTCCAGCCTCGAACGCGGTCACCGCGAGTTGCGGCGTGAGCAGCAGGTCGTAAGTCTGGTGCAGCAGACACATTCGCCTGGCGAATGCTTCGCGCGCACGCTCGAGCTTGCGATAGGAGAGCGCATCAAGGCCAAATCCCGACTCGGCCAGCGCGAGCAGCGGCGGATCGAGCAACGCACGCTGGTCTGCACTCATCGGCGCGATCGCCAGCGCAAGCGCCACCGCCCATAGCGGTTGCATGATCTCGATGGGATCGTCCAGTCTGAGGTCGACGTCCTCCACGCTCGCGCCCAGCGATTCGAACAATCGCGCGCCGTGTTCCACCCTCTCGGCAACGTCCGCATCGACCCGGGCGTAACCCAGCGTGCGGCTGTACGCGATGCGCAAACCTTTGACGCCGTCATCGAGTCCCTCACGGTAATCGATGTCAAGCGGCGGCGCCTGGTACCAGTCGCGCGCGTCCGGCCGCGCGATCACGCTCAGCATCAGCGCCGCATCGTCCACGGTGCGTGCGATCGGTCCCTGGTGCCAAAGCGTGCCGGCAGGCGAATGCGGATGGATCGGTACAATGCCGAAAGTTGGTTTGAATCCGAACAATCCGCAAAAACCTGCAGGGATGCGAATCGAGCCGCCACCGTCGGTGGCGATGTGCAGACACCCCATGCCCAACGCGGCGGCCACCGCGGCGCCGCCGCTGCTGCCACCCGGAGTCAGCCTTCTGCTCCACGGATTGACGGTGACGCCCGTGAGCGGGCTGTCGGTCACGCCCTTCCAGCCGAACTCCGGCGTGGTGGTCTTGCCGAGAAACACCGCGCCCTGTTCTTTCATGCGCGCCACCGGCGGCCCGTCTTCGGTCCACGGTTGATTCGGGTCGATGGTGAGCGAACCGCGCAGGGTCGGCCAGCCCTCGGTCACGATGAGGTCCTTCACCGTGGCGGGAACGCCGTCCACGCTGCCGGCCGGTGCGCCCCGCTGCCAGCGCGTTTCCGAAGCACGCGCATCTTTCAGCGCACGCGCCTCGTCCACCATCACGAAAGCGTTGTAAACCGGATTCAGCCTGGCGATGCGGTCGAGCGCCGCCCGCGTCGTTTCGACAGGCGACAGTTTCTTGCTGCGGTAATGCTCCGTCAGTTCGACGGCAGTTAAAGAAAGAATGTCGTCGGACATCTCGCTGCTGCTCCTGCTGGCGCTGTCCTGAAGAGCGGACGATTGCGGCCGAAGAAGTGACGGGTCCCGCGACGAAGACCGCCGCGGAACCCGGACACAATGAACGCGTCAGGCCTTGTTCTTCATCGCCGCAAGCACGGCTTCAGGCAAGATGGGCATGTGTCGCACCCGTGCGCCCGTGGCGTTGAAGATGGCGTTGGCCACAGCCGGCGCCACGACGGTCGACGCCGGTTCCCCCACGCCGCTCGGATGGTGGTCCGACGCGATGATGGTGACATCGATCTCGGGAACCTGCGCCAGCCGCATCGGCACGTACTGGTGGTAATTCGACTGCTCGAAGGCCCCGTTATTCAGCGTGAGCCGCTCGGACATGATCTGGCTCGCGCCCCAAAGCGCCGAGCCGCGGATTTGCGCGTCCACGTTCTTCGGATTGACCACAGTCCCCGGATCCATGGCGATGGTGAGACGGTTGATGCTGAACTGCCCGGTTGCCGGATCCACCGTCACCTCGGCGACGCAGGCGACCCAGGTGGGACTCTGGCGCTCTTCCGCAGAAGTGACCGCGATGCCGATGCCGGTGTTGGGCGGCAGACGCCTGGTCCCGTAGCCCGCTTTGCCTGACGCAACCCGCAGGCAATTGGCCAGACGCAGCGCCCCGCCGACGGTCGCCGACTCGTAGGGAATCCACGAGCCTTCCTTGGTCCACGGCAGCGAGATCCACAACTGGTCCATGTAGTAATCGGACTTGGTTCCCGGTGGATAGCCGGCGTTGGGAATGCCACGGTTTCCGCCCTTGCCGTTCAACATCGCCAGTCGGAACTCAAGTGGATCACGGCCGGCCGCATGCGCGACCTCGTCCATGAAGGACTCGACCGCGAAGATGTTGTACGAATTGGACACGGTGCGCAGCGCGGAAGCCTGCACCGCCCAGGTGGTCACCTCATGGTTCCAGGCCCTGACGCGGTGGTTCTTCACGTCGTACCAGTGATCGCTGCCGCCGATGGACCATTGGTCGATGTCCTGTTTCTTCGCGTCCCAGGAATCGAGCTGCAGCCAGTCGGTACCGCCCTTCTTGCCAACCCCGAAGCGGGCCCCCATCCAGCCACAGATGATGTCCTGGT
>JANOGH010000489.1:0-5820 GCA_031414075.1 Betaproteobacteria bacterium
GCTCGAAAACGAAATCGTGAAAGCCAACAGCAAGCTGTCGAACGCGGGTTTCGTCGAACGGGCACCGGCGAACGTGGTTGCCCAGGAAAGGGAAAGGCTTGCCGGCTTCACCGACACGCTGGAGAAGGTCAAATCCCAACTCGAACAGTTGACCTGAAAACACAGGTCTCACCACGAAGACACGAAGACACGAAGAAAACCTGAGGGCGGCTTCTCAATGAGAAATCCGGCGAAGGGCTGGGAAACGGAAAAGCTTGCGTCCGAACTGGTCGATGCGGCGTTCAAGGTACATCGTGCCCTGGGGCCGGGGTTGTTGGAAACGGTCTACGAAACTTGCTTTTGCCAGGAGCTGACCCCAAGAGCGATCTCTTTCCAGAGACAAGTGATGGTACCGATCATTTACGAAGGCGTTACGCTTGATACAGGCTTGCGCCTCGATGTGGTGGTTGCCGATCGCATAGTTGTTGAGCTTAAAGCCGTCGATAAGCTGATACCTTTGTTCGACGCACAGGTTCTCACCTGCCTCAAGCTGACTGGGCTGGAATTGGGTTTTCTGATGAATTTTAATGTCTCATTGATCAAGCACGGCATTAAACGCATTGTCCGGTGACAAACCGTCAAGGAATCATTTCTCATCCAGAATTTCTTCGTGTCTTCGTGCCTTCGTGGTCAGATTTTCGGTCCAGCTTTATGCATCAGGCCCTGAGGGCGTTCAGGCACCGGAACTTCCGGCTGTTCTATGCCGGTCAGGCGATTTCGCTGATCGGCACCTGGATTCAACAGATCGCGCTTTCCTGGCTGGTGTACCGCACCACCGGTTCCGGATTTCTCTTGGGGCTGGTGACCTTCTGCAGCCAGATTCCGATGTTGATTTTCGTGCCGCTGGCCGGCCTGCTCAGCGATCGGTACCACAGACGCAAGCTGATGATTGCGGCGTATGCCCTGGCGGCGGTGCAGGCATCGACACTGGGCTTGCTGACGCTTTCAGGGACGATCCGCATGTGGCAGATCCTGCTGCTGGGATTTCTGTATGGCGTGATCATGGCATTCGAAACCCCGGCGCGACAATGCCGCACGTTACGCCTGGCACATGCGGCCAATACGCCTGTTCCTGCTGCTCGTCGCACTGATCAGCCTTACAGCGTCGCCTTACACGGTGCTGATGCCGATATTCGCGCGCGATGTATTTGGCGGCGATGCGCACACCTTGGGGTTTCTGGTCGGCAGCGCCGGGTTGGGTGCCGTGATCGGCACCGCCGCCTCGGTCAACATGATGCTGCAAACCATCGTCGACGAGGACAAGCGCGGGCGCATCATCAGCTTCTACGCGATGGCCTTCCTGGGCATGGCGCCGGTCGGCGGACTGATTGCCGGGTCGCTTGCCGGACAACTGGGTGCGCCCGCAACGGCGATGATCGATGGCGCATGCTGCCTGCTCGGCACCCTGGCATTGATGAGAGGGCTGCCGGCGATACGGGCCGATCTGCGTCGGGCGCTTGCGCGTTTGACAGAGAAAGCCTGAAAACCATAAATCTCACCACGAAGGCACGAAGGACACGAAGAAAAACTTTCTAAGTTTCCTGAAGGATTCAAAACTTCCATCCACGCACAGAGAGTTCGCAGTCGCACAATTTAGAGTGAATTCTAACGCTTACCGTTCTTGCCTTTCTTCGTGTCCTTCGTGTCTTCGTGGTAAGCAACTCGGTTTTGAATGCACAAAAAAACGGGCGCCCGAAGGCGCCCGTTGAATCACACTGACTTTCTGGTCAAGCCAGATCAGAACGTGTGCTTGATGCCGGCGTGGAACACTTGGTGGTCGGCCCCAAGTTGGCCGCCGTTAGCCGCGCCTGCCTGGGTGTAGGACGCGTTGGTTTCGTTGTCGGTACGGCCATAGATGAACTGCAGTTGCGACTGCTTCGACAGGTTGTGGAAGTAGCCGATACCGAACATCTTGGCGCCGGTGTCGGTTCCCGGGCATCCCGTGTTGGCAGCGTTACCGCCGACGCAACTTGTCTCCCATGAGTCGGCGATGCCAAGTTCAGCACCGACGTAACCGGTGGGGAGAGTCCACTTCACGGCGAACCAGAACGCGTCGCGTTCCAACTTCGTCATATGACCTGTCGCGGTCGCGTTGGTCGAATAGGACAATTGCTCATAGCGCGCGCCCAAGCCCCAATCGCCGAAGGTAAAGCCGCCGCCGACCTGTATTGCATCATCATCCGAGCTGGTGGCCGTGCCTGGGCCGTTGATTGCATTCAACGCGAACAGGCCGTCATGCTTTTCGTACGCCACATCGACGTAGAACGGAGCGCCTTCGGGCTGCCACTTGCCGCCGATCGACAGCACCGTCGGGTCGTCAGCAGCGGCCGGAGCCTGAGGAGCAGTCTTGAACGCGCTCAGGGTGTAGTCCACTTCGAACGAAAAGCCGCTGAAGTTCGGGCTTTCATACCAGATGGTCTGGTCGGTACGGCGGTAGAAACCGATACAACCGAATCCAGGGCCATTAACACCGCAAGCGGCTTGGCCCTGATCGAACGCCGTGCCAGCGCCCGGCGTGCCGAGGATCATCAGGTTGCCGCCGGGTCCAACCGCGCCTTCCAGCGGGTCGGCCTGGTACATGAAGCGCTCGTACACGTTTTCGTTGGTGCCCATCTTGAACGCACCCCAACTGCCCATGACACCCAGGTAGCTGTTGCGGTTAAAGTCATTGGCCGAACCTGAGGCCTGTTGAGGCTGAGCAACCAACTGATAGTGGAAAATGATCTTGTTGCCGCCGCCGATGTCGTCCACCGAATCCAGGTCCACGTGCGAGTAGTTGGCGTTCAGCAGCGTCCGGGTGACGCTGTTAACCGCTGGATTACCTCCACCAAAAAAATTATTTGCCGGTGCGCTGCCGGACTTGGCAATTTCAATTCCGAGGTTGATGGCGCCGCTCAGCGTGACTTCCGCCATCGCGACCGGTGCGGCGAACAGGCCCGCTACCGCTACTGCAATAAGACTCTTCTTCATGCGATCTCCTTTTTAATTGGCTTGAGCCGGTCAGGCGCGTTAACTCGCCCTTCCTTGCGGCGTCACGTTGTTTCGTGAATGCTGCGTGCGCCGCGGATGTAACCTCTCCCGGGAAAGAAAGAAGTTGTCGCGATTGTGCCGAAACACAACACCGGGGAGCAAGCGATTTCTCCCGCAGACCGGCGGGTAGTTGTCGGTTATGTTGCACGTTTACAACACTGCAGTGCACAAGAATGACTATTTCGCTCGAAACAGAGCTTTTTCAGGCAGAACAGGAAGTTATTGCGGATAACTAATCTATTTTCTGGTGCACGGGTTGAAGGCTGGAATTCCCTATGTTCTTCGTGCCTTCGTTCAGCCAAATATCTTCGCCAGTTCGGCGCCGGGGTCGGGCGATCGCATGAACGCCTCGCCGACCAGGAATGCATTGACCCCGGCCTGCCGCATGCGCGCAGCGTCTGCTGCGGACAGGATTCCGCTTTCGGTGATAACCAGCCGATCTGGGGGAACGTCCATTAGCAAATCCAGCGTGGTCTCGATCCGCGTATCGAAAGTGCGCAGATTGCGATTGTTGATTCCCAGCAGTGGCGTTTTCAACCGCAGCGCCCGCTCCAACTCCCTCCCGTCGTGGATCTCGACCAGCACCGCCATGCCGAGATCCGACGCCACCTGCTCCAGGTCCGCCATGACCGCATCGTCCAAGGCGGCGACGATGAGCAGAACGCAATCCGCGGCCCACGCACGCGCTTCATATATCTGGTAGGGCTCGAGCATGAAATCCTTGCGCAGCGTCGGCAGGCCGGCGGCGCTCCGCGCCTGCTCCAGGTACTCCGGCTTTCCCTGAAAGAACTGCATGTCCGTCAGCACTGACAGACAGGCAGCCCCGTGCCTGGCGTAAGCCCGGGCAATGGCCGCGGGATCGAAGTCGGCGCGCAGCAGCCCCTTGCTCGGACTCGCTTTCTTGACCTCGGCGATCACGGCCGGCATTCCCGCCGCAATTTTCGAGCGCAGTGCGCCAAGGAAATCACGGGGCTCGTCGGCGGCCTGTGCCTCGGCACGCAGATCGGCCAGCGGCTGGCGCCGCTTGGCGGCCGCCACTTCCTCGCGCTTTACGGCAAGGATTTTTTCTAGAATGTCTGGCATAACTCTTTAACCGCAGAGGTCGCGAAGGACGCAGAGGAATATCTCAAAGGTTATTGACGACACGTTTGATTCCCTGCCGCATCTGCGGGACATTGAAATTCAGGAGATAGCCCAATTTTCTTTTGCTTATCTTCAAATAACTTAGCAGTTGTGCAGTATGAATAGGCAACAATTTTTCAATAACCTTCAACTCGACAATCACAATATCTTCAACAAGCAGATCAAGCCGATCTCATTTTCAGTCATGCCCTTCCTCCGCGTTCAAAATCAGGCTTTCACCGCGGAGGACGCGGAGGAACGCAAAGAAAACAGAAAAAATCGAGCGTGAAAATCTGGCATCGATAGTCAATTTCGCGCCGGACCCGCTTTTTCGCCCCTGTATGCTTTATCCTTGTTTCTGGTTTTTCTCCGCGTCCTTTGCGTACTCTGCGGTTAATGCGCTATGCCTTAAGCTTCTGGGTGAAGGCGACGAACTGGTCGAGCTTGGTTTTGGCGGCCCCGGTTGCGAGCACGTCGAGCGCCTTCTGCACGCCGGCCCGGTGGCTGTCTGCCAGCCCGGCAACGTAAATCGCGGCGCCTGCGTTCAACGCCAGGATGTCGCGGGCCGGTCCAGGCTGGTTGGAAAGTGCCCGTAGCAACATGTCTTTCGATTCGCCACCGTCCTTGACCTGGATTTCCGATAGCGCACTGAGGGCCATCCCGAATTGTTTCGGGTTGATGGCGTACTCCCGGACTTCGTCATGCTTGAGTTCGCCGACCCGGGTATCGCCGGCAAGGGAGATCTCGTCCAGGCCCTCCAGGCCATGCACCACCATGACATGGCGGCTGCCGAGCCGTTGCAGCACACGCGCCAGAATGCCGACCAGGTCCGCATGAAACACACCGATCAATTGATTGCCCGCTCCGGCCGGGTTGGTAAGAGGCCCCAGAATATTGAACAGCGTGCGCACGCCCAGTTCACGGCGCACGGGTGCGGCATGCTTCATGGCGCTGTGATGGTTGGGGGCGAACATGAAACCGACGCCGGTCTGATCGACGCAATGCGCCACCTGATCGGGGGTAAGGTTCAGGTTCGCCCCGAGCGCCTCGAGGATGTCCGCGCTGCCGGACTTGCTGGACACCGACCGACCGCCATGCTTCGCGACTTTGGCGCCCGCCGCCGCGGCAACGAATACGGTGGCGGTGGAGATGTTGTAGGTATGCGCGCTGTCGCCGCCGGTGCCGCAGGTATCCAGCAAATGGGCGTGATCGCCGACTTCGACTTTGGTCGAGAACTCGCGCATGACCTGGGCCGCAGCGGCGATTTCGCCGATGGTTTCCTTTTTCACCCGCAGGCCGGTGAGGATGGCCGCGATCAGCGTGGGCGACATCTCGCCGTTCATGATCTGGCGCATCAGCGACAGCATTTCGTCGTGAAAGATCTCGCGATGCTCGATCACCCGAGCCAATGCTTCCTGAGGCGTCATGCCAGCTCCTTTAACTTGTGGCTCATCACTTCTCTCTAAACACTTTCACCGCGGAGGACGCAGAGGACGCAGAGGAAAACCAGAAACGAGAAAATACATGCGGGAGGTAAAAGCACACTCGATGCCAAAGTGACTACCGATGCCAGATTTTTACTTTCGAATTTTTCCGTTTTTTGCCTTCCTCCGCGTCCTCTGCGTCCTC
>JANOGH010000490.1:0-3641 GCA_031414075.1 Betaproteobacteria bacterium
CAGCCGCCGGTCTCCACGCCGATGATGCGCTCGGGCGGCAGCGCTTCATTGCGCACCAGAAATTGGGCATCTTCCTGCGTGTAGATATCGTTGGTGACCGCCGCCAACTCATACTTGTCGCGCATCGCCTTGCATAGCAACAGCGTCAACGCCGTCTTGCCCGAACCCACCGGCCCCCCAATTCCCACTCTCAAAGGTTGCGAACTCATATCAATCCTCATCAATTAAACCTTGAACCACGGAGGACACGGAGGACACGGAGAAAACACGATTAAGATTCGGCATTGCAAGTTCACCGGAAGGGAAATATACGGAGGAACTTTACGCACCCTTGTGTTTTCCCTCTCGTCTTTCGCCTTTCCTCCGTGTCCTCCGTGTTCTCCGTGGTTCAAGAACTTCGCTTCAAGACCTGAACAACCGCGTGTATTGGGTTTCGTGGCGGCTGCTGGCTATGGCCAACGCCGGCGCGAAATTGCTCAGCCCGTCTTCCTGCATGCCGAGCGCGTTGTCTGCAATTTCGGGCACAAGCGCGATCAGCTTGACGAGGATGCGCTGGCCGCTCGACTGGCCGAGTGGCACCAGCTTCATCGCCGCGGAGACCTGGTTTTCCCCCCACGCCCACAGGTAGCCGGTCAGGCCTTCGCGCTGCGGCACGCCCAAGCCATGCGCGGCGAAACTGAATGCGGTCGGGAAGGCGGGCGACTCGATCTGATCCAGCAGGCCGGTATCGATTTCACGCGTCGCATCGAGCACCGCTTTCAATGCACCGCCCATCTGCAGGGTTTCGGCCCGCAACTCTGCCGTCTCGCGAATGGCGACAAAGCGCTCATTCCAATGGCGGGCCGATTCAACATCGCGCTCCTGCCAGGAACGATAGAGTCGCCGCCATACCGGTGCTTCCAGCGTACCGACGCTGAAGCGCAAAAGGTCTGCAATCCAGGCCAGCGCACTGTCCTCGTCCCTGATGGTCCCCTCTTCCACCGCCCATTCCATGCCCTGCGAATACGCGTAGGCGCCAACCGGCAGCATCGGGCTCGCGAGCCGCAACAACTGCGGCAGCGCCGTCCCGGGAATCGGCGACACGCTCATGAACTGGCCTTCGAACCATACTGATGGATGATGCCGCGATGAACCGGCGCATCGGGACCCTGGTGATGATGTCCGCCATAAGCTCCAGGTTCCGGCTGGAAGGGCGCATCGGTCGCGACGACGACTGCGCCCAGCCCCTCGACCATCTGGCGCAGTACATAGTCGTGGGCGATGCGCAGCCACCCGGTGCCGATCTGCAATGCGACGTGCCGGTTGCCAAGATGGTAGGCAATGCGCGCAAGTTGCACCGGGTCAGGACAATCGATCTGCAGGACTTTCTCCGGTTTGGCCGTCACCCTGATGACGCGGCCATCTTCCGCTTCCAGGAAATCGCCGTCGCGCAATACGGCACCGCGCGGCAGGAACAATCCGGTTTCTTCGCCGGTCGTGGTTTGCGTCCGCAGCCGGCTCTTCTGACGCAGTTCGAACGCCAGCACCAGTTCCGCATCGAACCGGTCTCGCGGCGGGCAACGCTTCTGGATGTTCAGCATGATCAGAACAGGAAATAGCGTTGCGCCATCGGCAGGCTTGTCGCGGGCTCGCAGGTCAGCAGCTCACCGTCGGCGCGGACTTCGTAAGTTTCCGGATCGACTTCAATGCCCGGCAGATAGCCGTTCAGCGGCAGGTCCGACTTCCTGAGTTTGCGGGTGCCGGATACCGGGACCAGCGGCTTGTTCAGTCCGAGCTTGCGCCCGATGTCCCCTTCGAGCGCAGCCTGTGACACGAAGGTGACCGAAGACTGCGCGCAGGACTGGCCGAATGCACCGAACATCGGTCGATAGTGGACCGGTTGAGGCGTCGGAATCGACGCGTTGGGGTCGCCCATCGCTGCGGCCGCTATGACGCCACTCTTCAGGATCAGAGACGGCTTCACCCCGAAAAACGCCGGCTTCCACAGCACCAGGTCGGCGAGCTTGCCGACTTCGATCGAGCCGACTTCGTGCGCAATGCCATGCGTGATGGCCGGATTGATGGTGTACTTGGCGATATAGCGCTTGATGCGGAAATTGTCGGCGCCGCCCGGGTCCTGCGGCAGACTGCCGCGCTGCGATTTCATCTTGTGCGCGGTCTGCCAGGTGCGCATGATCACCTCGCCGACCCGGCCCATGGCCTGCGAGTCCGACGAAATCATGCTGAACGCGCCGAGATCGTGCAGGATGTCCTCTGCGGCGATGGTCTCGCGGCGTATGCGCGATTCCGCGAACGCAACGTCCTCGGCTATTGCGGCATCCAGATGATGACAGACCATCAGCATGTCGAGATGCTCGTCGATGGTATTCACCGTGTAAGGCCGCGTCGGATTGGTCGACGACGGCAGCACATTGGCCTGGCCGCACGCCTTGATGATATCCGGCGCGTGTCCGCCGCCCGCACCTTCGGTGTGGTAGGTATGGATGGTGCGGCCCTTGAAGGCGGCCAGGGTGGTTTCGACAAATCCGGATTCGTTCAGCGTGTCGGTATGGATCGCAACCTGCACGTCCATTTCGTCGGCCACCGCCAGGCAGTTGTCGATCGCCGCCGGGGTGGTTCCCCAGTCTTCGTGCAGCTTCAACCCCATGGCGCCGGCTGCCACCTGCTCGCGCAGCGGCAACCGCAGGCTGGCGTTGCCCTTGCCGAGCAACCCGAAATTCATCGGGAACGCATCCAGCGCCTGCAACATGCGGCCGATGTGCCACGGTCCCGGACTGCAGGTCGTGGCTGCCGTGCCGGTAGCCGGTCCTGTCCCGCCACCGATCATCGTGGTGACGCCGGACATCAGCGCCTCCTCGATCTGCTGCGGGCAGATAAAGTGGATGTGGCAGTCGATGCCGCCGGCGGTGACGATCGAGCCTTCGCCGGCGATGATCTCCGTCGCAGCGCCGATGGTAATGGTGACGTTGGGCTGGATGTCGGGATTGCCCGCCTTGCCGATGCCGCTGATGCGGCCATTCTTGATGCCGATGTCCGCCTTGACGATGCCGAGGTAATCGACGATCAGCGCGTTGGTGATGACGGTATCCGCCACTTCATGCGCGCGGCGCTGGCTCTGGCCCATGCCGTCGCGAATGACTTTACCGCCACCGAACTTCACCTCCTCGCCGTAGACGGTATGGTCCTTCTCCACCTCGATCCAGAGGTCGGTATCCGCAAGCCGCACGCGGTCGC
This sequence comes from Betaproteobacteria bacterium, assembly GCA_031414075.1. Lineage (GTDB taxonomy): Bacteria > Pseudomonadota > Gammaproteobacteria > Burkholderiales > JACQAP01 > JACQAP01. The sequence goes on from JANOGH010000490.1 coordinate 3,235, forward strand.
CCGTGGTCGGGCCGAACATCTCGGCATAAGCCTGTCTTCCGATCGTGCGTGCCATCAGAGTTTCCCCATGATTTTCGCCTGAAACCCGTACACAACTTTGGCGCCGCTCAACTCGACCAGCTCCACCGTGCGCTCCTGACCGGGCTCGAAGCGCACCGCAGTGCCAGCCGCGATATTGAGCCTGAAGCCGCGGGCGGCGGCGCGATCGAACTTCAGCGCTTCGTTGGTCTCGAAGAAATGGTAGTGGGAACCCACCTGGATCGGCCGGTCGCCGCCGTTGGCCACTTTGACGGTAACCGTCTTGCGCCCGACGTTGATCTCAATCTCGCCGTCCTTTGTCTTTATCTCACCTGGAATCATCGAAAACCCCTTCTCGCCGCCAAGACGCCAAGAGCGCCAAGAGAAAC
>JANOGH010000491.1:0-1844 GCA_031414075.1 Betaproteobacteria bacterium
TCATCGGGGCAGGGCAGCTTTCGCAATATCTGGCGCAGATGGCGCAGGCACTCGACTACAGCATTACGGTCTGCGATCCGCGCGAGGAGTACGCCGACACCTGGAACGTGGAAGGCGCAATTCTCGATCGCGGCATGCCCGATGACGTTGTGGTGGCGATGAATCTCGATTCCCACAGCGCGGTCGTCGCGGTGACCCACGATCCCAAGCTCGACGATCTGGCGCTGATGGAGGCGCTCAAGTCGCCGGCGTTCTACGTCGGTGCGCTGGGCTCGCGGCTCAACTCGCAGAAACGGCATGAGCGCCTGATGATGTTCGATCTCTCGGAGGCTGAGCTCAGCCGTCTTCACGGACCCATAGGGCTTAACATCGGCAGCAAAACGCCACCCGAAATTGCCGTGTCGATTCTGGCGGAAATGACAGCGGTGCGCCACGGCGTGGACCTGAACAAAGTCGGTATCCGGGAGAACGGCGATAGTTCGGAGGGCAATCAGCAGGTCTGTGTGACGACACAGAGCGCCTGATCGGCCGGGATAGGGTCAGCGCACGCAAGTGCGCCCTTATGAACACTCTCACCGCAGAGGCGCAGAGAACGCAGAGGAAGGGCAAAAGCGAAAAGTATTCGAAGGTAGAAATCTGGTGTCGCTGCTCATTTTGGCACCGGGCCTGCTTTTAACTTCCACATATTTTTCCTCATTTCTGGTTTCCCTAAAAGGGTACTCCGCGCTACCGCGAGGATATCCGCGCCCTCTGCGTACCCCTCAGGGGGGGTATTGTGATGAATCCTCTGCGGTGAGCGCTCATTGAGCCTCTGCGACAGATAAGTCTGAAGAGCCTCTTTTAATACAATCCGGGACTAACAGATTCAACGAGGAGAAAAAGCATGAGACTCAAGAACAAGATTGCGATCGTGACTGGCGGAGGTTCCGGCTTTGGTGAGGGCATCGCCAGGCGTTTCGTAGAAGAGGGATGCAAGGTCATCGTCAACGATTTGAAACCCGAGGGCGGCGAACGTGTCGCGAAAGAAATATCGTCCACCGGCGGATACGCGAAGTTCGTACAGGGGGATGTGTCGAAGGCGGCGGATTGGGACCGGTTGCTGAAAGCGACGTTGGACGCCTACGGCAGTCTGGACATCGTCATCAACAACGCGGGCACGACGCACCGCAATCAGCCGCTTCTGGATGTGACGGAAGAGCAGTTCGATCGCGTCTATGCCGTCAATGTGAAGAGCCTGTACCACAGCGCGCGCGCCGTCGTGCCTTACTTCCGCAGACAAGGCGGGGGCGTGCTCATCACCATCGCATCAACGGCCGGGGTGCGGCCGCGTCCCGGGCTGGTGTGGTACAACGGCAGCAAGGGTGCGGCAATCGTCATCAGTCGCGCGATGGCTGTCGAGCTGGCACCGGACAAGATCCGGGTGAACGTGGTCAACCCGGTGGCGGGTGACACGCCGCTGCTCGCCGAATTCATGGGGTCCGATACGCCGGAGATGCGCGCGAAGTTCGTCGCCACCATTCCGCTCGGGCGCTTCAGCAAGCCGATCGACATTGCCAACGCTTGCCTCTATCTCGCTTCCGACGAGGCAAATTTCATCACTGGTGCGTGCATCGAAGTGGATGGCGGTCGTTGCGTCTGAGGTCTAAAGATTGCGCCGCCAAGACGCCAAGAGCGCCAAGCAGGTAAAAAAATCTTTTGGACGAACGCAGGACGAAGCTTCTGAAATTGAGGGAGAATTCAGTGACATTCACACATGGCGAGCCGCCAATTAATATTCGGCTTGCTCTTTGTGCCATGTAGCAAACGATTTTTGCAGTCTTCTTGGCGCTCTTGGCGTCTTGGCG
>JANOGH010000492.1:0-5242 GCA_031414075.1 Betaproteobacteria bacterium
TCGGCGTCCAAGGGCGGGATCGTCGGCATGACGCTGCCGATCGCACGCGACCTGTCGCGCAGCGGCATCCGCGTCATGACCATCGCGCCGGGCATATTCGAGACGCCGATGCTCATGGGCATGCCCCAGGAAATCCAGGACGCGCTCGGCAAGATGGTGCCGTTCCCGCCGCGCCTGGGCCGACCCGCCGAATTTGCCCAGCTCGTCAGGCAGATCGCCGAGAATGAAATGCTCAACGGCGAAGTGATCCGCCTTGACGGCGCCATCCGCATGCAGCCGAAGTAATTCCACTCCCGACGCCACGCCCGCCATGCAGGCCGCCCAGCAAGCCCAGTTCGTGCAGTGGTTCCGCGCCGCCGCGCCTTACGTGCACGCCTTCGGCGGACGCACGTTCGTCATTGCCTTCGGCGGCGAAGTGGTGGCGGACGGCCGCTTCATCGCGCTCTCCCACGATCTGAATCTGCTGGCAAGCCTCGGAGTGCGGCTGGTGCTGGTGCACGGCGCGCGTCCGCAGATCGACGCGCTCATCAAAGCCACCAAACTGAAGACGCAGTATGTGCGCGGCATGCGCGTCACCGAGGAGCCGGCGCTGGCGTGCGTGAAGCAGGCCAGCGGTCAATTGCGGGTCGAGATCGAGGCCCTGCTGTCGATGGGGCTGCCAAACTCGCCGATGGCCAACGCCGACATCCGCGTGGCCTCCGGCAATTTCGTCACCGCGCGCCCGCGCGGCGTGGTGGACGGCGTGGACATGCTCTATACCGGCGAGGTGCGCAAGGTGAACGCCGATGCGATCAACACCCGCCTGGATGACGGCGAACTGGTGCTGCTTTCCCCGCTCGGTTATTCGCCCACCGGCGAGATCTTCAATCTGACGCTGGAGGACGTGGCGGCCGAAACCGCCATCGCGCTGGGTGCCGAGAAACTCGTGTTCCTCATGGATGAGCCCGGGCTGAAGAGCAAGAGCGGCAAGCTGTTGCGCGAGCTCACGGTGTCGGATGCGGAGAAACTGCTGGGCAAGGGCCGCTTGCTGTCGGACGACGCGGGGCTGTACCTGCCGCATGCGATCAAGGCGTGCAAAGGCGGGACCGAGCGCGTACATCTGGTGAGCCGTCACACCGACGGCGCGCTGCTGCTCGAAGTTTTCACCCACGACGGCGTGGGCAGCATGGTCACCCGCGATCCGCTCGAGCAGTTGCGCGTTGCCACCATCGAGGACGTGGGAGGCATTCTCAAGCTGATCGAGCCGCTCGAAGCCGACGGCACGCTGATCAAGCGCCCGCGTGAACTGCTGGAGATGGAAATCAACCGCTTCTGCGTGCTCGAGCACGATCACGTGATCGTCGGCTGCGCCGCGCTCTACCCTTTTCCGGACGAGAAATCGGCGGAGCTCGCCTGCCTGGTCGTACATCCGGACTATCGCGACGCCGGCGCCGGCGAGCAAATGCTGAAGTGGATCGAGGAAAAGGCAAAGAAACAGCGGATCAGACGCCTGTTTGTCCTCACCACCCGCGCCGCGCACTGGTTCATCGAGCATGGGTTCGCCGACGTCAGCGTCGACAAGCTGCCGAAGCAGAAGCAGGCGCTCTACAACTATCAGCGCCGCTCCAAGGTCCTGGTCAAGGCGATCTAGTGTTGTGCTTCCGAATTACCGGAACATCCCCTCCCCTGCGTGCGGGGGACAAGGGCACACTTGAAGCGCAGCAGGGCTAGGGGCGAATCCCGCAACGTGCAAGCTAGACATGCCCCCATCCCGGCGCGCGGACACGTTAGTGATGAAATCACCCGTCCGCGGGTAGCGCGCCCAGGCATCGCTTCCCGCCCCGGATGGCTCCGCCAACGCCGAGTCCGCGATGCCTTCCCCCGCAAGCGAGGAAGGAGTTTTTCGGCTACAGAGACGCATAAGTTGCAAAGAGGATGAAGCACTACACCAGGGCGGCCCGGCGCGAGCCGGTGGTTGCCGGCTTATAATCGTACGAGATTTGCCGCGGGTGCCGCTTGTCACAAAGACGTAATAATATTGCGGCGAAATCAATCTAACCTGTTGAACCACAATAAATGGCAAGAACGGTGAAGTGCGTAAAGCTTGGCCGGGATGCAGAGGGACTGGATTTCCCCCCGTTCCCCGGGGAGTTGGGCAAGCGCCTGTTCGAGAACGTTTCCAAAGAGGCCTGGAAGGGCTGGCTCGAGCAGCAGAAAATGCTGGTCAACGAGAACCGGCTGAGCCTCGCGGATGCCAAGGCACGCAAATACCTGATGGAGCAGACCGAAAAATACTTCTTCGGTCAGGGGGCCGATGCGGCTGCGGGCTATGTTCCACCGCCGAAGGGCTAGCTAGGTCACCCGTCGCACCGGCCTGCATTTCCGGCGCGACCCTTCTGCGTTTGCCTGTCATACCGGGGAGCTGAAAATTACCAAAGCGGGTCACACCAAAGCGGAATCGGCCGACCGCGCAGCGACGCTCGCGCCGGAGAAGGCCGCGCGCAAGCGGGCCGCGCTCGTCGCCGACAAATCGGGCAAGGTCCGGCGCTCCAATCCCCAGCTCTATCTCAACCGGGAATTCGCTCAACTCGAATTCAACCGCAGGGTGCTGGCCCAGGCCGAAGATGCCGAGGTACCGCTGCTCGAGCGGCTGCGTTTCCTGTGCATTGTGAGCAACAACCTCGACGAGTTCTTCGAAATCCGCGTTGCCGGCCTGAAGGCTCAGATCGAGCTCGGCGCCGACGTCACGGGCCCGGATGGCGCCTCGCCCGCGCAGGTATTCCGTGAAGTGTCGCTGCGGGCGCACGCGCTGGTGGCGCGCCAGTATCAATTGTGGAACGAGGAACTGCTGCCGCAGCTCGCGCGCGAGGGCGTCCGCTTCCTGCGACGGCACACCTGGAGTGACGCCCAGAAAGCATGGATCAAGGCTTTTTTCCTGAAGGAGATCATGCCGGTGATGACGCCGATCGGGCTGGACCCGGCGCACCCTTTTCCGCGCATCCTCAACAAGAGCCTGAACTTCGCGGTCCAGCTTTCCGGCAAGGATGCCTTCGGCCGCAACTCCGGTTTCGCGCTGGTGCAGGCCCCGCGCGTGCTGCCGCGGGTAATCATGCTGCCGCGCGAAATCGCCGGCACCGACCATGGGTTCGTGTTCCTGTCGTCAATCATTCATGCGCATGTCGACGAGCTGTTTGCCGGAATGGCGGTGCTGGGCTGCTATCAGTTTCGCGTCACCCGCAACAGCGACCTGTTCGTCGACGAAGAAGAAGTGAAGAACCTGCGCCTTGCATTGCAGGGAGAATTGCCGCAGCGGCATTTCGGCGACGCGGTCCGGCTCGAGGTCGCCGACCTGTGTTCGCCCGAGATCTCGGATTTCCTGCTGCAGCAGTTCAATTTGAGCCCTGACGATCTCTATCAGGTCAACGGGCCGGTCAACCTGGTCCGGCTCATGCAGGTGCCCGACTGGGTGGAGCGGCCGAACCTCAAGTTCCCGCCTTTCGTCCCCGGCATTCCCGCCGCACTCACGCAGGTGCCTGACATATTTGCCGCCATCCGCAAGGGCGACATCCTGCTGCATCATCCCTATCAATCGTTCAAGCCGGTAATCAGCTTCATCCAGCAGGCGGCCATCGATCCCAACGTCGTCGCCATCAAGCAGACTGTTTATCGCACCGGCGCCAATTCCGAACTGATGCAGGCGCTGCTCGAAGCCGCCCGCAACGGCAAGGAAGTCACCGCCGTGGTCGAACTCATGGCGCGCTTCGACGAAGAGGCCAACATCAACTGGGCTGCGAAGCTGGAGGAAGTCGGCGCCCATGTGATCTACGGTGTCGTCGGACACAAGACCCACGCCAAGATGTCGATGGTACTGCGCCGCGAAGAGGACGGCTTGCGGCGTTATGTGCATCTGGGCACCGGCAACTATCACGCCCGCACCGCCATGTTGTATACGGACTTCGGCCTGTTCACCTGCCACGAAGAGATTGGCGCCGACGTCAACGAGGTATTCATGCAACTCACGGGACTGGGCAAGGCGGGCAAGCTCAAGCACCTGTGGCAGTCGCCATTCACGCTGCATGCGCAGATCCTGGCGGCGATCCGGCAGGAAGCGCAGCACGCGAGGGCCGGAGGGCAAGCCGCGATCATCGCCAAGATGAACGCACTGATCGAGCCCGATATCATTTCCGCATTGTACGAAGCATCGATGGCCGGCGTGCAAGTCGATCTCATCATCCGCGGCGTGTGCGCGCTGCGGCCCGGCATTCCCGGACTGTCGGATAACATCCGTGTGCGTTCGGTCATCGGTCGCTTTCTCGAACATCACCGCGTGTTTCATTTCAGGAGTTCCGACAGCGTGCTGCTGTCCAGCGCGGACTGGATGGATCGCAATTTCTTTCGCCGCGTCGAAGTGTGCTTTCCCGTGCTCGACGACAAGCTCAAGAAGCGTGTGATCGACGAGTCGCTGAAAACCTACCTCGCCGACATTGGCGAGGCATGGGAGATGGACGCAGACGGTCGCTACGAGCGCAGGAAGTCCGCGCACGGCAAGCGCGCGGCAGCCCAGGCCGCATTGCTCGCCAGGCTTGCGTCCGGCCCGCCGCAGGCCTGAGCCGCACGCGCTGTTCTTTCTCCAGATGGCTCACGAGATCGAAATAAAATTGTCGGTGGAACCGGAGCACGCACCGCGCCTGTGGCGCGTACTGGCCCGGCACCAGCATCCCAAGCCCACATCCCGACGGTTGTTCTCGGCTTACTACGACACCCCGGATTGCCGCCTGCAAAGCGGCGGCGTGGCGCTGCGGCTGCGGCGCGAGGGCAGGCGCTGGATCCAGACCGTCAAAAGTGCCGGGGTTGCCGCCGGAGGCCTGCACCAACGCGGCGAACACGAGACTGGAGTCCCGGCGCAACTGCCGAGTTTTCCGGCGATGATCGAAGCCGGCTTCGGCAAACTGGTGGCCGACAGGCAGACACGCGAAGCACTCCAGGTCGCGTTCACAACCGAATTCAGACGCAGCTCGACGCTGATACAGCCACGCCCCGGAACGATCATCGAAGTCAGTCTGGATCGCGGCGCAATAACCGCGGGCGAGCGGCGCGACCCGATTTGCGAAATCGAACTCGAACTCAAGGCGGGAGAGACCGGCGCATTGTTCGATCTGGCGCTCGAGATCACCCGCGGGTTGCCGGCAAGACTCGACAATCGCAGCAAGGCGCAACGCGGCTACGCGCTTGCGGCACGCATCGAACCCGCGCCGGTGAAAGC
>JANOGH010000493.1:0-2219 GCA_031414075.1 Betaproteobacteria bacterium
CACACACCAGCGCGCCTACGATGAACACGATGCTTTGCACCACGTCCGTCCAGATCACGGCCTCCATGCCGCCGATGAGCGTGTAGATAATGACAATCACGCCCGTCAGCACGATCAATGTTGGAATGCTCCAGCCGATCATGGGTTGCAGCGCCAGCGCCAGCAGATACATGATGGTGCCCATGCGGCCCAATTGGGTGAGCAGGTAACACATGACCGCGTAGGTGCGCGCCCACGCACCGAAGCGATGTTCGAGATGCTCGTAGGCCGAGATTTCACCGCTGCGCCGGTAGAACGGCACATACCATTTCACAGCCGCCCACGCGGCGAAGGGGATGGCGAGGCTGAAGACCATCGCGTTCCAGTTCGTGGCGTAGGCTTTGCCCGGCAGCGCCAGAAAGCTGATGCTGCTGACGTAGGTGCCGAAAATGGACAAGCCCACGGCCCAGCCGGGAATTGCGCCGCCGGCTTTCATGAACTGATCGGGCGTCTTGTTCTTGCGACCAAACCAAACGCCCATCGCCACCATGGCGACGAGATAGACCACCAGCACCGCGAGGTCGAGGATGGGCAGGGTCTTGTTCACGGGCGCAGCTTCACAAATTTTACCTGCTCAACTATCTGCGGCATCGTGTGGTAGCCGTTGCCCTCGAAGCGTACCAGCGCCGCGAGCCTGGCTCAGTCAACCTGCAGGCGGTGGAATTTGACAGAACCCTTGCGAGGGAACATCGAGCGCGCTGTTGAACTTGCTCGAAAGGTTCTGGAAGGCGATGAGACCGGTGAGCTCCACCATCGCATCCTCGTCAAAGTATTTTCTCAGCTTCGCCATCAACTCATCGGTCACGTGTCGGTCGGTGAAAGTGATGGCCTCCGCATACTCGAGAGCCGCCCGTTCCCGGTCGTCGAAGACGTTGCTGCTGTGCCAGGTTCCGAGCGCAGCAACCTTCTCTTCGGAGCCTGCCCGCTTGGCGAGCGTATGGGAGTTGAGGTCCACACAGAACCGGCACCAGTTGATCTGCGACACGCGCACGGTCACCAACGAGCGCAACACCGGGTCGATCGGCGATCGCCGTCGGTCGAGGACGCCATAGAGGATCGCCACGGCAATGAACAAGAGTGGCGATCGCCCCCACAAGAGGCCGGGCTTCAGGACCTGACCGTACTTCCGCTTCTGGCTCCAGAAAAACGGTCGCACGTACCACGGATACTCGTTTAACGGCTTTTCACGGATTCTCATCATCGTAGCTGTGGCAGATCGAACTCGCTGAGGTATCCATGCGGCCATTGAATCAGCCCCAGTTCAATTTGACAACGACTCTTGAATCACTGCTTTGGGTCGGACTGCGTCATTCTCCGAAGTCTCAGTTAGGCCAAGAAGACGGTCGCGTATTTCCTCCAAAGGGGTCACACGATCCGTATTATCATTATCCATGGGGACAGAACGGGCGATTTATGCGGAGATTGCCGCGTTGGCGCTGGTGGTGGGTGGTACTGGGATCGAACGAGTGTTCCTCGCTGCACCGGGATGGACTTGAGGAAGTAGCGCATTGATGGCGGCTAAGACTCTTCGTGTTTCGAGGTTCGGCTCGCTTGCAAACGCGGGCGCACTTCTGTCCGTCCTCATGTGCTACGGGGAGATCGCCGTGATCGCTGCGCTCTCCCTGGCGGGCATTACGGTGGCCAATATCGATCCGTCCCTGCAGGCCGCGCTAATGGTCGGGTTCGCTCTTCTGGCGGTCTTTGGACTGGCGGTCGACCTCCGGCATCACCGCAACTATGCGCCGCTGGTGCTCGGTGCGACAGGCCTTGCGGTCATGGCAGGGACCCTGTACGTCTCCTTCGATCCGCGGGCAGAGTTTATTGCTTACGCGTGCCTTATCACAGCGGTGTTCATGAATCAGCGCGCCGCGCTCAAGTTGTTAACCGATCAGCTTCGCCGGCGCAGCGACGAGATTGCAGAAAAAAACAAGCAGCTCGAAACCGCAAGCCAGCACAAGTCAAACTTCCTCGCCAGCATGAGCCACGAGCTGAGGACCCCGCTTAACGCCATTCTCGGCTTCAACGAAATGATTCTCGATGAGCTTTACGGGCCGCTGACTCCCGAGGTGAGATCGCCGTTGGAGCAAATACAAAGAAGCGGCAAGCACTTGCTGCGCCTGATCAACAACGTGCTTGATCTCGCCAAGATTGAGGCGGGAAGGATGGAGTTGGCGTTGTCG
>JANOGH010000494.1:0-6178 GCA_031414075.1 Betaproteobacteria bacterium
ATCGCGGATCGGCCCGATGGCGATCCGCTTGAGCTTCTGGACCCGGTGCCCGAGACGGTCGAACATCCGGCGGATCTGGCAAAAGCGGAAAAATATTCGAGAGTAAAAATCTGGTATCGGTGGTCACTTTGGCACGGGGGCTGCTTTTCACTCCCACATAGGTTTCCTCGTTTCTGGTTTTCCTCCGTGTTCTCCGTGGTTCAAGATTTCTCGTTTGGCGATTGCTGAAAGGCAAAGACGCCGCAGGGCTAAAGGGCAAGCCATGTTGTCGGAGTTCGATCTGATCTCGCGCTATTTCACGCGCGCGCCGCGCCATACCACCCTCGCGGTTGGCGATGACGCCGCATTGTTTTCGGTCAGTCCGGAGTGCGAACTGGCTGCCTCGACTGATATGCTGGTCGAGGGCGTGCATTTTTTCCCCGATGTCGATCCGCAGGCGCTTGGCCACAAGGCGCTGGCGGTGAATCTGTCGGACCTCGCGGCAATGGGCGCGGTACCCCGATGGGCGATGCTCTCGCTGGCATTGCCGGATGTGGACGCGCAATGGCTGGAAGGCTTTGCGCGTGGTTTCTTTGCGCTGGCCGACAAGCATGATGTGGATCTGATCGGCGGCGACACCACGCGCGGGCCGCGGAACATCTGCGTGCAGATCATGGGTGAAGTCAGGCAGGGAAGGGCGTTGCGGCGCGACGGCGCAAAAATCGGCGACGATATCTGGGTATCCGGCCAGCTTGGCGACGCCGCGGCGGCGGTTGCGCACCGGCGCGGCGAATTGAAATTGGCGCCGCCGGCAGTCGAGCGCTGCCGGCTGCGGCTGGACTGGCCGGCGCCGCGCGTCGCGCTCGGGCTGGCGTTGAGTACGCTGGCCCACAGCGCAATCGATTTATCGGACGGACTACTGGGCGATCTTGCGCATATCTGCGAGCGTTCCGGGGTCGGCGCCGAAGTCGGCTATCCGGCCGTGCCGTGTTCTGCGGATCTGACGCCTTTGCGCAATCACGCGCAGGGGATGCGCGCCATCCTCGCCGGCGGCGACGACTATGAACTATGTTTCACCGCTGTGCCGGAACGCGCAGCCGGGATCGAAGCGCTGGCGACGCCGCTGGACCTCGCCCTGACGCGCATCGGCCGGATCGTCGAGGGCAATGCGGTGACCGTATTCGATGCGGCCGGCCGGCCGCTGCCTGTGAAGGATAAGGGATTTGACCATTTCCGCTGACAGCGCCGGTCGACCGTCCGCGCGGTGGGTGTTCTCGCATCCGGCGCACATCATTGCGTTCGGCTTCGGCACCGGGCTGATCCCGGTCGCGCCCGGCACGTTCGGCACGCTACTCGCCCTGCCGATGCATGCCTGGCTGTTGCCGCGATTGGGCGACCAGGCCTACGCGGCGCTGCTGCCAATCCTGTTTCTCGTCGGCGTCTGGGCCTGCCAGGTTACCGGCAGGAGACTCGGGGTGCACGATCACGGCGGCATGGTCTGGGACGAGACCGTCGCTTTCCTGATCGTGCTGTACTTCACCCCCGCGTCACCGGTGTGGCAAGCGTTTGCATTTGTGCTGTTCCGCCTGTTCGACATCGTCAAACCGATGCCGATCCGGCATTTCGATCGCACCATCCGCAACGGGCTCGGTGTGATGTTCGATGATCTGCTGGCCGCGTTGTATACGCTGCTTTGCCTGGCCGCCTGGAAGTTTGCATTCGGATGATGGACGCGGAACTCTACGAACTGTCGGGAAGGGTCGGCGATGCGCTCAAGGCGCGCAAGCTGATGATGGCTGCCGCGGAATCCTGCACCGGAGGCTGGATTGGTCAGGCCGTCACCATGGTGCCGGGCAGTTCGAAATGGTTCGACCGCGGCTTCGTTACTTATACCAACGAGGCCAAGCAGGACATGCTCGGCGTGAGCGTCGAAACGTTGCAGGAGTTCGGCGCCGTTTCGGAACAGACCGTGCGGGAAATGGTGGCCGGTGCGCTCACTCGAAGTCGCGCGCAGGTCGCAGTGGCGGTCAGCGGTATCGCCGGACCGGACGGCGGCTCTCCGGCGAAGCCGGTCGGCACGGTTTTGCTCGCATGGGGGGAAAAAGGCGGCGGCATCAAGGCACAGTCGATACGTTTTCAGGGCGACCGGGATGCCGTGCGCCGGCAGACTGTCGTCGCGGCGCTCGAAGGCTTGCTTGCTTTGCTCGGCCGAAAATCCTGACTGCAATCCTGCGCAGACCCCGGTTCGGCCGGGCCTCGCAACCACAACCGCACCCATTGTTATTATGTAAATTCCCTTAATATCATAAGTTTGCGACTATTTTCCTGGTTAAATTTGCGATACTGTATATAAATACAGTACCATGCCTTCATGCGTGAATTCCTGGCTGGCGCGAGGTTTGTTAAAGCTTTTCCCAGGGGAGTTTCGGCATGCGTCAACGTGCTTTGACGATCGAGGGCAGGAGCCGGACCAAGACTGCTATTTGTTCAACTTTTAATGCAATAATTCTGCGCTGACCTTAAGGGGAATCGTGAATGGACGAAAATCGGAGCAAGGCGCTCGCCGCCGCCCTTTCCCAGATCGAAAAACAGTTCGGCAAGGGCTCGATCATGCGCCTTGGCGAAAAGGACATAGCCAAGGATGTGGAAGTGGTTTCCACCGGCTCGCTGGGCCTCGATCTGGCCCTTGGCATCGGCGGTCTGCCGCGCGGGCGCATTGTCGAAATCTACGGACCGGAGTCCTCGGGCAAGACCACGCTGACGCTGTCGGTCATTGCCCAGATGCAGAAAATCGGCGGCACCGCGGCGTTCATCGATGCCGAGCACGCGCTCGATCCGCAATATGCGCAGAAGCTCGGCTGCAACGTCTCCGAGCTGCTGATCTCGCAGCCTGACAATGGCGAGCAGGCGCTGGAGATTACCGACATGCTGGTGCGCTCGGGATCGGTGGACGTGGTGGTCATCGATTCGGTTGCGGCACTGACCCCGAAGGCGGAAATCGAAGGCGAGATGGGCGAGCCGCAGATGGGCCTGCAGGCGCGGTTGATGTCGCAGGCCTTGCGCAAGCTGACCGCCAACATCAAGCGTTCCAACACGCTGGTGATTTTCATCAACCAGATTCGCATGAAGATCGGCGTCATGTTCGGCAACCCGGAAACCACGACCGGAGGCAATGCCCTGAAATTCTATTCCTCCGTGCGCATCGACATCCGCCGTATCGGCGCGATCAAGAAAGGCGAGGAGGTGGTCGGCAACGAGACGCGCGCCAAGGTGGTGAAGAACAAGGTGGCGCCGCCGTTTCGCCAGGCTGAATTCGACATTCTCTACGGCGAGGGCATTTCACTCGAAGGCGAGCTCATCGAACTGGGCGTGCTCTACAAGATGATCGAGAAATCCGGCGCCTGGTACAGCTACGGCAAGGAGCGCATCGGCCAGGGCAAGGACAACACCCGGGAATTCCTCAAGGCACACCCGGAGATGGCCAAGGAGATCGAGACCAGGATTCGCGCCCACGTGGCGGAGAAGCCGCTGGTTCAGGTTGTCGAAGCGGAGTAGAGCGCTCCAAAGTGCCGGCGCCACCGCTCAGCCTGCGCGACCGCGCGCTGAAAGCCCTGGCGCGGCGCGAACATACCCGGCAGGAACTGCAGGCCAGGCTGCGGCCCTTTGCCGAAGACCCGGACGAGATCGGGCCCCTGCTCGACGATCTGGAAAAGCGCGGCTGGCTGTCCGAGGCGCGCTTCGTCGAGCAACTGACTACCGTTCGCCGGCGCAGGTTCGGGGCGGCCCGCATTCTTCACGAACTGCGCGAAAAGGGTGTGTCTGAGGCCGCACTTGCCGCAGCCCAATCCCAGTTGAAGCATGGCGAGGTGGAAGCGGCGCGCGGTGTGTGGAAAAGGAAATTCGGCAGCCTGCCCGTGACGCTGGAAGCGCGCGCCAAGCAGGCGCGATTCCTCGCCAGCCGCGGATTTTCGGCCGAGACCGTGCATGCGGTGCTAAAGAAATCGTGCGAAGATTGAGGACGAGTGCCAGTGCTGGGGCGCAATGGGGAAAAACATGACAATCTTGAACCACGGAGGACACGGAGGACACGGAGAAAACCAAGGGCGAAGAAAATATTCGGGTCGGAATTTTTTATGGGATGATGATCTGCAGCAAAAAATTGCCAGCCGGGGTTCGCGCACAGTTGCCCAGATTATTTCGCCAACTCTTTTTTTGTTGTTTTGTTTTTCCTCCGTGTCCTCCGTGTTCTCCGTGGTTCAAGTTTGAGGATTTGTTTGAAGGTTCAAAAGCAAATGAATAGCAACGAAATCCGCACGCGGTTCCTCGAATACTTCGAGAGGCAGGGCCATGCCATCGTGGCGTCCAGCCCGCTGGTCCCGGGCAACGATCCGACGCTTCTGTTCACCAACGCCGGCATGGTGCAGTTCAAGGACGTTTTCCTCGGCCAGGACAAGCGTCCTTATGTGCGTGCGACTACGTCGCAGCGTTGCGTGCGCGCCGGCGGCAAGCACAACGACCTGGAGAATGTCGGCTATACCGCGCGCCACCACACGTTTTTCGAGATGCTGGGTAATTTCAGTTTCGGTGACTACTTCAAGCGTGACGCCATTCGTTTCGCGTGGGAGTTGCTGACCCGGGAATACGGGTTGGATCCAGCACGGATGTGGGTCACGGTCTACCAGACTGACGACGAGGCCTACGACATCTGGGCCAACGAGATCAAGGTGCCGAAGGAGCGCATCGCGCGCATCGGCGACAAGCCGGGAGGGCAGAAATTCCAGAGCGACAACTTCTGGCAGATGGGCGACACCGGTCCCTGCGGTCCCTGCACGGAGATTTTTTACGATCATGGACCCGGCATTCCCGGCGGACCGCCGGGAACACCGGATGCGGACGGCGATCGGTACATCGAGATCTGGAACCTGGTATTCATGCAGTTCAACCGCGACGAGTCCGGCACCATGCATGCGCTGCCCAAACCGTCTGTCGACACCGGCATGGGTCTGGAGCGCATTGCCGCCGTGCTGCAGGGTGTGCACAGCAATTACGAAATCGACCTGTTCCAGGCGCTCATCAAGGCGGCCGCGAAAGTCACAGGCGCGAAAGATCTCGCGTCGAGTTCGCTGAACGTGATCGCCGACCACATCCGCGCCTGTTCCTTCCTGATCGTCGATGGCGTCATTCCCGGCAACGAAGGCCGCGGCTACGTGCTGCGCCGGATCGTGCGTCGCGCGATCCGCCACGGTTACAAGCTGGGACAGACCCAGCCGTTCTTCCACAAGCTGGTGGCGGATCTCGCGCGTGTGATGGGCGACGCGTATCCGGAACTGCTTGCCGCGCAGCAGCGGGTCACCGATGTGCTCAGGCAGGAGGAAGAGCGCTTCGCCGAAACCCTGGAGAACGGCATGAAGATGCTGGAGAACGCGTTGCACCGCGAGGACAGGATGCTCGACGGGGAAACCGTATTCCAGCTCTACGACACATTTGGATTTCCGGTGGACCTGACCGCGGATATCGCCCGCGAGCGCGGCGTGATGATCGACCATGCCGGCTTCGAGGAGGCCATGCAAAGGCAGCGCGAACGCGCCCGCGCAGCGTCCAAATTCACCCTGCACTCGGGGGTCGAATATACCGGGCGTGCAACCGAGTTCCATGGTTACGACACCTTGCGCCTGGACGGCAAGATCGTCGCGCTGTACAAGGAAGGCTCGCCGATGCAGTCAGTCGACGCCGGCGACGATGCGGTCGTCGTACTCGACCGTACGCCGTTCTATGCGGAGTCCGGTGGCCAGGTCGGCGACCGGGGCGAGATCACGTCGGGCAACGGCAGCTTCACGGTGGCCGATACGCAGAAGATCCAGTCTGAAGTGTTCGGCCACAAGGGCAAGGTCAGGGCCGGCCGCCTGTCGGTAGGCGATGCGGTCACGGCCCAGGTCAACGCCGCAAACCGCGCGCTAACGGCGTACAACCACTCCGCCACGCATCTGATGCATGCCGCACTGAGGAAGGTGCTGGGCAGCCATGTCGCGCAAAAAGGTTCGCTGGTCGACGCGAATCGGACCCGGTTCGATTTTTCGCACCATGCGCCGATGAGCGCCGAGGAGATTCGCACAGTCGAAGCCCTGGCGCCTGCGACAGCTGCCTGACCCCGCGCGAGGTGTTCGACGCCAGCATTCCGATGCAGAAGCTCCTGTCGACG
>JANOGH010000495.1:0-4220 GCA_031414075.1 Betaproteobacteria bacterium
CGCCGCAGGTCCAGCCCGTCATCGCCCCCGCCCGATTGGGAGGCCATCTTGGATCGGCTCGCCCCGGTCAAGGAAGTGGCGCAAATCGGCGCCTGCATCGGCCGCGAGCTTGGCTACGGGCTCTTGTCTTCAGTCTGGTCGCAAGGGGATCGACTGCTGCAGCAGGCTCTCGATCAACTCGCGCACAGCGAGCTGGTCTCCCGTCGTGGCACACCGCCCGATGCCGTCTATACCTTCAAGCATGCACTTGTCCAGGATGCGGCATACGACTCACTGCTGCGCAGTCGCCGGGCGGAGCTCCATGCACGCATCGCCCGGGCACTCGAGAAGCACTTTCCGGAAACGGCGCAGAACGAGCCGGAGTTGATTGCGCATCACTACTCAGCGGCGGGCGAACCTCGTCTCGCCGCGCCGCTCTGGTTGAAAGCCGGCCAGCGCGCGCTCGCGAACATGGCCCTGCCCGAAGCCATCGCGCATCTTCAACGAGGTCTCGCCGAGATCCCGAAACTCAAGAATTTCCTCGAACAGGAGTCGATTGAACTCGATCTGCGGGTTGCCCTTGGCGCCGCAAGGATGGGTCTGGGCGGATGGTTCAATCCGAATGTTCCGCTTGCACTCGACCCTGCCTGGAATCTCGCAAAAAAACACGGACGCCAGGAATTGATGGCTCCGATAGTCTGGGGAC
Organism: Betaproteobacteria bacterium; assembly: GCA_031414075.1. Classification (GTDB taxonomy): domain Bacteria; phylum Pseudomonadota; class Gammaproteobacteria; order Burkholderiales; family JACQAP01; genus JACQAP01. Next base: position 686 of record JANOGH010000495.1, read on the forward strand.
TTGCCATGCATCTGGCGACGACCGGACGTCTCGAAGACTCGTTGACCTGGCTGCAGAAGTTCGTCGACCCAACTGACCTGTCAGCGTCTGACGACATGTGGATCGTGCTGGAGATGACTAAATGCGTCTGCCTGTTCTGGCATGGGGATCTGCTGGCGGCAAGGCAGAGTGTGGATGCGGTTCTGGCGACTTACCAACTGGAGAAGCACAAACACATCGCGATCTTGACCAATCACGATCCGAAAACACTCATGGCGATCTACCGCGCCAATCTCCTATGGCTCCTCGGTTATCCGGATCAGGCCCTCGATGCGACCCGTGAACTCGATCGGATCGCGAACGAACGGGGCCACTTTTTCGACCAGGGTTTTGCGTGGACGCTCGGCGGTTGGGCCTACGTCTATTGCGGCATGCCCGATGAGTTCGAGAAACTTATCGAGAAAGCCTACCGCGTCGGGGTCGAGCAAAGCATGCCGTTCTTCTCCCATGTTCAGGTTCCGTTTCATCGCGGTTATGTCTATTTTGAGCGGCAGAAATATCGCGAGGCGGTGGACGCATCCCGAGTCGGCACCGAGAACTGGATTTCCTTGGGCGGGGGTATCGCAATGCCTCACACGGTTGCATACTGGGCGGCTGCTCACGCCCGCCTCGGCGAAGTGGATCAGGGGTTGGAGATCGTCGAGCGCGGCATCGAGCAGGCGTGTCGACCGGGATGGCTGGAACGGGCGCATCTCGCGGAACTGCTGCGAGTGAAAGGGACGTTGCTCGAACTGAAAGGAGATGCTCCTGGCGCCGAGGCATCCTACCGCGCATCGCTCGAGTGGGCTCGGTCGCAGCAAGCGAAATCCCTGGAACTGCGTGCTGCCACCAGCTACGCCCGCCTGATGCAGTCACAGGATCGCCGTGAGGAGGCTCTCGAGCTTCTTAAGTCAATCTACGGCTGGTTCACCGAAGGCTTCGACACCCGGGATTTGAAAGAAGCCCAAGCGCTGCTTGAGGCGTTGCGATCATGAAGCGGCTACTTCGTCCACGGATTGTGGCAGGGAGCGCCGCAGCGCTCGAAGTCCGAAGCATTTCTCGATACCACGGTAAGCCCGTGGGCAATCGCCGTTGCCGAGATCAGGCTGTCGATCACCGGCAAGGGACGCCCCTTGCGTTCCGATGCACCGACGAGCTGACCCCACCGTTCGGCGACGTGGCGATCCAGCGTCAGCAACCTCGCCTCGAAACGCGTGGCGAGATCGGAGCGAACCCACTGGCGCAGACTGGCTTTGCGTCGGGAATCCGCAAGTTTGGCGATGCCTTTTTCCAGTTCCCCGAGCGTCAGCACGCTGAGGAAGAGCCGATTCTCGTCCTGTGCGTCCATCCACTCGATCACCCCTGGATTCGGGACGCGTCGGACAAGTTCCGACACCACCGGTGTATCGAGCAAATAGCTCACAGATCGACAGGGCGGCCGGTGTCTGTGCGACGCACAATGTCGAGTTCGACGCCGACAAGAGGCGATCGGCGGAAAAACTCCGTCAACGAACCTTTTCGCTTCGACAGCCTGCGATACTGATCCGTTGAAACCACCACCACCGCGTCGGCACCATGCACAGTGATGACCTGCGGACCATCTTCCCGCGCCTTGCGCACGACCTCACTCAGACGATTCTTCGCCTCCTGCAACTGCCAACGGTCATCCATATCCGCTCCCCGTTTATTCTGGCTAGACTAGCCAGATTATACCTCCTCTGGAGCACAGCCTGGCAATGAATTGTTTGCATCACCGGCCGGAGTCGATCTGGCCTGGAATCCACTTGCGGAACCGACCAAAAAAAATGGCCCGCCGTCAGGGCGGGCCGAACCCGGGAGGATCATTAGTTCAGTTGGAGGTCGAGGAAGCGACACGAATCCGTGTTGCGGGCATCGGCTGGCAGAAAATCTTGTCGTCGACCATGACGCACTTGTTGTTGCCGTTCAAGCTGAAGTCGACGCGCTGCTTGCCGTTTTCCATGGACACGCGCAGCGTGTCTTCGGCGAAGGCGGTGGAGCTGGAAAGAGCGACTGCGATCACCAGGGTGCTGAGAATCTTGTTCATGATCTGTTCCTCCATAAAGCGTTTCGTGTTGGAGGAACTTTACGTGTGAGGGGTGGGCCGGCGCGTTGAACTCTTGCCGCTGTTTCGTGTGATTTATTCACGTGCCGATGCGGGTCGCGAAGGAAGAGGCGGTCAAACGGGGGCCGTTGCCGGAACCGTGTCGTACGGCATATGCCCGGCGATGGAGCCTCCCAATGGGGGCGTTGCGGCGGTGCAATGCCCGAGACTTTTTCACACCCCTGGCGCCTTGCCGTTCGCCCGCTCAGGTAGTAGTGTGCCCCGACACGCCTGTCATAACCGCGTGTGCTGGCGGAGCCCGAGTCAATCCGGCTTGTCTCCTGCCGGGCACGGAGTTGTCGTTTGACCGGCCGCGCTGGGTCGGACATGGTTTCTTGGCTTCAGATCACAATCCGTTGGACCGTCCTCGGAGGAGGGGGAGTCCATGTGCGCGTTATGGTTGAACAGCAGGTTCTCGATCTTCCTTGCGCGAGTCGCGTTGTTTGCGGCCACGCTCTGCTTTCTCTTGCCCGATGGAGGTGCTGCCGATAAGGTCGCCCGCATCCGGGTTATTGCCGTGAGCGTCAGCGAGCAAAGCGAAGAGGCCGACGCGTTTCGGCAGGGTCTGCGCGACGCCGGCCACGCTGAAGGGCGGAACGTAACAATCGAGTGGTGGTTCGGTGGCGGCCGTTACGACCGCGTGGCAGAGGCGGCTGCCGACGCGGCGCAAAGCAAACCCGATGTCATCGTCGTCGAGAGCACGCCGGCGGCGCGGGCAGCCAAGGGTGCAACCAGCACCATCCCCATTGTCATGGCATTGGTCAGCGATCCGGTCGGGTCCGGTCTGGTTGCGAGCCTGGCGCGCCCAGGTGCCAACGTCACCGGCCTGAGCAATCAGACGGTCGATCTTGCGGCCAAGCGATTGCAGTTGCTCAAGGAAGCGATTCCCGGCGCAAGGCGCGTAGTCGTTATCTTCAATCCGGAAACACCACCCAACAGCATAATGATCAACCGTTTAAAGGAGGCCGCACCGGGAATAGGTGTCAAATTAAGACTTGTCAGTGTACGAAACGTGGAGGAGCTTCGATTGGCGTTGGCTGGGTTAAGCCGCTCGAACGTGGACGCACTATTTGTTGTTGATGACGCATTTATGAAAACCCACGGGGACGAGATTCTTCAAATGGGAATGAAAGCCCGGCTTCCGATCGTTTATGCCGACAAACCCCGCGCAAGGAGGGGGGTGCTGCTTTCCTACGCGGTCGACCACCCCGCATTGTTTCGGCATGCCGCGGTCTATGTCGACAAGATCCTCAAAGGCGCGAAGCCCAGCGATCTTCCGATCGAGCAGCCGACCAAGTTCGAGCTGGTGGTCAATCTGAAAACCGCAAAGGCACTCGGAATCACGATTCCCGAATCGATACTGCTAAGGGCCGACGAGGTGATCCGGTGATGCGC
>JANOGH010000496.1:0-4142 GCA_031414075.1 Betaproteobacteria bacterium
TCATAACTACTTAAAAATCACCCGTTCGCGCCAACGTGTAGAAAATTTTCTCACTGTAACGGATGACGGCGCCGGAGTCCGCCGAAACGACGAGGGCGCACCCGATTTCCGCTATGTCGCCACCCACATCTGCGATTCAATAAAACGCCAATTGAAGTCCGCGGGCGCCAAAGGCATCCAGGGCGAATTCGGCATCGGCCTGCTCTCGTTCTGGACCGTGGGCGAAGCGCTGGCGATGAGCGCTGGCGGCGCCGACGGCACTGTCCATGAAATGCACATGCGCAAGGGTGACCCCGGCTACGAGGTCACGCGGCGTCAGGTTCTGGCGCCCGAGCCCGGCACGCGGCTGAAGATCGGCCCGCTGCTGCCCGGAGTCCGGCAGATATCGGGCGAGAAAATACAGTGGTATCTGGCCGCGGAGCTGCGCGAGCGCATCCGTCACTCCGGCGTGCGGGTCAAGGTGATCGATCGCCACGCGCGCAAGGAATTCAACGTCGAGCCACGCCAGTTCACCGGCGATCTGCTTCATCACCTGCCGACGGCGGCGGCCGGCGAAATCTATGCCGAGTTGTATCTGAATCCGCCCGACCCGGCCAACGAAGTCGGCCTGTACCGCTCGGGAACCCGCATTTTGCGTTCGCTTGCCGAACTCGACGCATTCCGGAAATCTCCCTGGACCGACGGCTATCTGCAAGGCATCGTCGACGTGCCTTACCTCAATCTGACACCGGCCACGCGCACCGGGGTGATCCACGATGCCGCACTGGAAGCGTTCGCCGAGGCGCTGGCGCCACTCGAAGCTCGGTTGCTGGAATTAGTTGCCGAGCACAGGCGCGCGGAAGAGGAGCGCATGAGCCGCGACACGTTGCGCTCGATCCAGCGCGCGTTCCGTGAAGCCCTTCTCACGCTTCCTTCGGAGGAATACGAGTGGTTCGATGTGAGCGTGCGGCAACGCGGCGCCGCTGGCGAGAGCGCCCCGCCCGAGGAAAATTCGCCCGGGGAGGGCATCGCGATCGCCGTTGAAGGTGAGGAAGCAGCCAGCCCCAGGCAAAAGCAGTTTTTCGAGTATGCCGGCCCGCTGCAAAATGTTCGCATCGTGCCGGCGATGTGCACGCTCGCCGTGGGTGCGGCGCGTACCCTGCGCGCGTTACCGCGCGATGCCAATCGCCGTCCGATCGAGAGCGGCATCGAATACGCATGGCGCATCCTCGACGGCGCCGGCAGCATCGACAACACGGCCGCCGAATTCGTCACCTACACCGCGCCCCAGGAACCCAGCCTGGTTCGCCTCGGGGTGAGCGCCCGCCAGGGCGAAACGCTGTGCGAGGCCGAAGCGCTGGTCACGGTGACCGACACCTTCCTGCCGGAGGAAAAGTCGCGTTCGGCCGGGCGCCACGGACTGCCCGGCTATACGCTGCAACACGCGCCGGGCAAGCTCTGGCGCTCGCGCTTCGATGCCGAGCAGAACGTGATCGTCGTCAACAGCGGTCACCGCGACTATATCTACGCGGCTCGCGCCAAGGCGCTCAAGCTGCGTTACCTGGTGCGGCTGTACGCCAAGGAGATGGTGCAAAAGAACTTTCCCGGCCTGCCATCCGACCAGTTGCTCGACCGTCTGATCGAACTGTCGCTCTACACCGAGGAAAATTTGCGTTAAACCGGAGAAAATCTGCACCATTGATCTTTCCCTAATTCACATCAGTGAATTAGATCAACCCTCACCCTCTCCCTTCGGGAGAGGGCCGGGGTGAGGGATTGCGCGTTCCAACTATCATCAATTACGAAACGCTCAATAAGTGGACAAGTTCGACCGCATCTACAAGCTCCACGACATCCTTCGCGACCGACGCACGCCGATTTCGCGGGAGGATCTCATGCGACGGCTGGAGTGCGCCGAGCCGACCGTCTATCGCCTGATCCGCGCCCTCAAGGACTTCCTCCACGCCCCGCTCGAATGGCACGAAGAACTGAGCGGTTACTATTACAAGCGTGACGCGGGCGGCGGCACTTATGAACTTCCCGGCCTCTGGTTCAATGCTGAGGAACTGCAAGCGCTTATTGTTTTCGAGCGCCTGTTCGAATCGCTCCAACCCGGCCTGCTTGGCGAGCACCTCGCACCGCTTGCGCGACGCATCAACGAACTGCTGGAACACAAACGCCTGGGTTTGAGCGAGGCCGCACAGCGCATTCGCGTGCTCGGCATGGCTGCCCGCCCGGCCGGGCCATGGTTCCACATCCTGGCCAGCGCCACCCTGCAACGCAAGAAACTGCGCCTTGCCTACCACGGCCGCGCCCGCGACCAGGCCACCGAGCGCATCGTTTCCCCTCAGAGGATCGTCCACTACCGCGACAACTGGTACCTCGACGCCTGGTGCCATCTGAGAAAAGGGCTCAGAAGCTTTGCGGTGGACCGGGTACGCGACGCGCAGGAACTGGAAGAGGCGGCCGATGCCGTTTCAGACGCGGAGCTGGACGAACACTTTGCCAGCGCCTACGGTATTTTCGCCGGCAAGGCCAACAAGACTGCCGTGCTGCGTTTCGGTGCTGAACGTGCCCGTTGGGTGGCCGACGAGCGCTGGCACCCCGAACAGGCTGGCCAATTCTTGACCGACGGCCGCTACGAATTACGAATTCCGTACCGCGACGACCGGGAACTGGTCATGGATATTCTGAAGTTCGGCGCGGACGTGGAAGTCGTGGAACCGGAAGCGCTACGCCAGACAGTCGCCGACCGACTGGCAGGCGCGCTCGCCCTGTATCGCACACTCTGACGCCGCCTGCCGACCCATTATGACGAACGCCACGCCGACCTTGACGGCTGGTGACGATATCCCTACGCTTTACGCTTCTTCTATCGATAAGGTGATCGTATGACGACAGTGACCGTTTCCGAAAAATATCAGGTCGTGATCCCCAAACCGGTGCGCGACGCCCTGGGCATCCGTCCCGGCCAGAAGATCGAGGTCATCGTCTATGAAGGCAGGGCCGAGTTCGTGCCGGTGCATGGCATGAAAGCCATGCGCGGCTTCCTGCGGGGGATCGATACCAAAGTGGCGCGGGATGAGGACCGGGCGTGAATGTTGTCGATTCCTCGGGCTGGCTGGAGTATTTCGCCGATGCCCCGAACGCGAAGTTTTTCGCGAAGCCGATCCTCGACACGGAACGCCTCGTGGTCCCGACGATCAGCCTGCTGGAAGTTTTCAAACGCGTCCTCCAGCAGCGCGGCGAGAACGCGGCTTTACGGGTTGTGGCGCACATGCGGCAGGGACAAGTCGTGCCGCTGGATTCCGAGATCGCGCTTCTGGCAGCGAAGCTCGGGGCCGGGCACAAACTGCCTCTGGCCGATTCCGTCATTCTCGCCACTGCCCGCCTTCATGGCGCCACCGTCTGGACCCAGGATGCGGATTTCCAGGGCCTCGAAGGCGTGCGCTATATCGCAAAAACCCGGGGCTGACGCCAGACCGGCGGACGGCTTTCGGGCCGCGCGCCTTATCCGCACCTTCATGGCCGGCAACGGCAAAGGCGCCGACTTCGCGCCTTACCTCGAAACCCCGCGTTCGCAGTACAAGACCAAGCGCAACTTCATGCAACGGCTGGACGGAATCGAGTCGGCAAAGGAACACAGCCATGTGGTCATCAAACGCGGCAAATGACCGAATCGTCTTTCATGAACGTCGCTATCGAGATTTGAGACCCGGGCGGGCGAAAATGGATGCAACGAAAAAACTACGAACATGACTCGCTCGGACTTCTTTGCTCACGTCAGGCGTGCCGCGGATGGGAATTGGCAGGTGCACCCTCTGGAGGAGCATTTGGAAGCCGTTGGACAACTGGCGGGACAGCATGCTGCCCAGTTCGGCGGCGCGGACTGGGCACAGCTTGCCGGGTTGTGGCATGACCTCGGCAAGTACGCCACGGAATTCCAGCGGCGAATAAAATCCGTATCCGGTTACGATCCCGACGCGCATCTCGAAGGGTCGGTCGGCCGCGTGAACCACTCCACTGCCGGGGCGCTGCACGCGGTGGAGCAGTTCGGTATGCATGGCCGTATTTTGGCTTACCTCATCGCCGGGCATCATGCGGGACTGCCCGATTGGCACGCGGGCGAAACTGGCGGTGCCGCATTGAATGTGCGACTGGAT
>JANOGH010000497.1:0-2331 GCA_031414075.1 Betaproteobacteria bacterium
GCACTATCCAGCGCCGAGCGCAGATCGGCGGGACGAATTGCCTCCAGCGCCAACGGATAGAACTCGACGCTGAGTTCATGGGCTTCCGAGCCGTGGGAAGTCAGTTGAAGCAGGACCACGTCCTCATCCGGATTGATCCGCTTGCCTACCGCCCGCAGCACCTCGCGCAGGCTGGTCAAGGTGGCGATCGGGAATTTATCGATCAGGGTCGGATGACTGATGAGGCTGATGGCACGCCCGCCGACGTCGAACCGTTCCTCCAGCAGTTTTCCGATGGACAGGGTTTCCTTCATGAACACATCCTGCGAGGCGTAGGGCGCGAAGCCGACGAAATACAGATCCTCCACGCCGGCGCGTTCGGGCTTTATGTTCTTTATGGCCACCCTCAGCAGTTCATGCTGCGCGTAGAGCGCCCTTTCGGTGAAAGCGCGCTGACGCTGGCCGGGCGCACCTGCAGACTCGGCCGGATCGAACGCTGGCTCCCACAACGGCTCCGAGGGCAGGAAGTAAACCGGCACCAGCACGATGATCGCAACGATCGCGGCGGGCGAAACCTTCCTGCGCGGCACGGAAACAGTCAATCTGCTGATCGCCAGCAATGTCGCCCATGCCCACCACGCAAAGATGAGCTCATCGAGCCCGGGCGAGACAGACGCAACCGGCGACCGGAACCAGCGTTGGTCCGCGGCAAACCAGATCGCACTCGACACGATGGAGAGGGGAATGCCGATCGAACCTACCGCGATCGGGACAAGCAGCGCAAACCGGTTGTCGTTCATTACCCTCCCGCTCAAATATCCGGCAAAAAGCGTCAAGGTCACCCAGAACAGCGTCGAAGGCAACGCGTGCAAATTCAAAAACCCGCCGACCCCGGCCAGGGCAAACGCGCATGCGATATTCACGGCGAGAACGGTCGCCGCTATGGCGATGACGTGATTTGCACTGAGGTGAAATGGAGACGGGGCGGGACGGCGAAAAAACGCGAGCCGCAGCCCTGTAGCCAGATTCTCCAGCCATTGCCTCCACGCGCTTTCAGCCGGCGTTGATTGCGTCGATTCCTCTACGTCCATGTTGCCATGTTGAAATAACGACTGGAAAAAGTTGGTGACACGGGGAAGTCAGATGAAGCGACGGCCGCGCTTGATCAGGATCTCGCGAATTGCGTCGATCGAAGCGCGCACGCCTCCCATGTTGGGGTTGATGGCAAGGGCCTGCTCGAAGTAATCCAGAGCTCGTGGCAACTCGCCCTTGCGCAGGTAGATCTGCCCATATCCAGACAGCACCCCGAAATGCTGCGGGTTCCGCTTGAGGACTTCGTCGCAATCCTTCAGCGATAAGTCGTCTTCTCCGAGCAGGAAGTAAACAGTGGCCCGCTTGTTCCATCCTTCGGCGAAACCCGGCCGCATGGCGATCACCCGGTTGAACGTATCCACCGCACCCTTCAGGAGACCGTCCCGCATTTGCTCGACACCGCGCTCGAATAGCCGATCGGTCGCTATGTCGCCGGAACGGCTCCATATGGCCCAGATCGCCGCCTCCGCGGAGCTGCGGATGCGATCGTCTTCGTCGAACAGATGGGACAAGAGAAACGGCAAGTCCTCCTGCTTACCGACTTGCGCCAGCACCGTACACGCCTTCAGGCGAACATCGGCATCCCTGCTCTGCAACTGAACCAAGGCAAGCTTGCGGGTTTCTTCCTCGTTCTGCGGGGCGGCAGACGCGCAGCCGTACCCGACCAGCAAGGCGATCGCCACCAACGTGCAGCGCATGCGTCCTGCTCCAGGCAACCCCTGACATGACATGGCAATCCCCTGTTCAAACGCCTAAAATGCGCGGGTCGATCCACCGCCATCAAATTCTACTCCGCCACCCCTTGCGTTAGGATTCTCATATGTCGAAATTGCTCCTGCTTGGTTTGTTCGTCTGTTCCACCGGTGCACTGGCCGCCCCTTATCCCCTGGGCAGCATGACTTGCGCCGACATCGGCGCATTCGCATCCGAAGCAATGGGCTGGCGCAAGGAAGGCCAGTCGCGGGATCAGGCGCTTGCAGCGCTGGAGAAACGCACCTACAACGATCCGGTCGAAAAGAAGAATCTGACGACCGTACTCAACCTGGTGTTTGGCTCCTACGGCAACAACTGGAGCGTCGAGAGCGCCGGCACCGTCATTGACCTAGGAACATCGAAGGACGGATTCCTCTACGTGGCGGACGCTCTGTCGAACCCGCTGGATGAGGAAATGTCGGTCGATGAACAGCCGGAAAAGAACTCTCGAGGGCGCCGCATGGCCATCGATGAGGTCCTGAAGGTCGGTCAGGAGATCATTGTCCA
>JANOGH010000498.1:0-2090 GCA_031414075.1 Betaproteobacteria bacterium
GGGCAGACCGCTATCCGCGTTAGCAGAAAGCGACAATATTGCAAGAAAAGCAATGATCCAAATTCTCAGATTGGAAAATTTCATCTATCGGACCCTGTCTTCAAGTTCTCGCGCGCTGTTTGCGTACCCGCCAGATTACAGATCATTCAACCGAAATAATCCACGACAACACATCCCCTTTTTCTCTTGCCGTGCAGACCCGCCCGAAAACCATCTCGCAGTTGGGTTTGAGAAACGCCTCGACGTGGTCGAAGTTGGTCAAACGCCTGGGATTCGCGGATGGCGCGAGCGGCAGAATCTTGCGCAGCTTGGCATCTTTGGGATGGGGATGCTCGGCGTCGTTGATGACGTGGCATTGGCGGCACAGCACCTTGGTTTTGTGCGCGATGATCTCCTCGCGCGGATCGGTCATGTGGCAGGAAGCGCAGTTGATCGCACCGACAACCGGCAGCACCCGCTTCTGAAGATACAGTTCGTGGCCGTGCTCGGCGGAAAAACCGGCAAAGGCCGGATCTTCCTGTTTCGCCAGTTCGGCGTAGCGTTCCAGGATCTGGTCAGGCGTGTCGGCGAGCAAAGGTGTCGAACACAGAGAAAGTGCGAGGACTGTCGCCAACCGCTGCATCTTGCCCCTCCCCCGAGAGATTGCGAAGCCTTCTTTGCAGCCATTATGCGGCCGGGACGAGCCAGTGGCTAGGGGTGCGGGTGAGGGGCGACGGGCTTGGTACTGGAAAATTCATGCGGCAATGCGCGATCGCTGCTCAGGCCTGATTCATTTTCTTCCACACGATCGCGTCCAGTGAGAGCTTGCCTGGCCCGCGCAGCAGCACGACAAGAATCAGCACGCCCCAGTAAACATGTTGCGCCAGCGCGGGCTCCGCGGTCTTGAGAAAGTGCCAGTACGACACCACGGCCATGATGTTGACGAAGGTGAGCCCGAGCGCGGCAAAGCGTGTCGCCAGGCCGATCACCAGAAATACCGGCAGCACGAGTTCTCCCACCGTGCCCATGAAGGCGGCAAGTTCCGGCGGCAAAAAAGGAACGTGATACTCCTCCTGGAACAGCGTGACGGTTGTTTCCCAGTCGCGGATCTTGGTCAGTCCGGAAAAGAAAAACACCTTGGCGATATACAGCCTGATGCCGAGATCCAGAACGTTGCTGAGGGAAATCAGAACATTCCGGCCGGCGGTGAGCGGTGGCAGCGCTTTTTCGATCAGGGACACGTTCATTCTCCGTTAAGTTTGAAATCGACAATGACCGAAGAGCGGACCCACTCGCTTAGCGATCGGCCGAGGTCGAACGAGGCATCGCGCAGCCGTGCGGCTGCCAATGCAGAGCCCAGCGTTTGCGCATCGAGGGCCTCCCCGAGGAACGCCGCCTCGGCATCGCTTATCTGCGCGACTTCGACCCTGAATCGCGGCCGATAAACGAGAGCGTAGGTGGCATCGCCCGGGAAATCGACTTTGAACTCGCCGCTGAATGTGTCCTGATGGACCTCCCAGATGCGGGCAATCGGATACGCGGAATGCAAGACGTGGCAGGCCGGATGCAGCTGCGGGCGCAACAGTAGCTGATATTCAGCCGGCACAGAGGTCAGCAGGGCGGGATCGAACGGCCCTGGATCGGCGGCGTAGTGCGCGCGGTGCACCCGCCATTCCAGGCACGCCACCTGCGTCAGATAAGGAATTTCCCTGGCAGGCGGAAAATCGGCGAGGAAAGCAGCGAAAGCTTCGCCGTATTCGTTGAGATCGCCGTTGACCGACGGGAAGCGCGACTGGTATTCCGACGCCAGGCCTGAAAAGAATTCCCCGCCAACGATTTTTTCGACGACCGGGTAAGCGGCTGCAATGGCTTTGGCGGCATTCGCATTGGCGTTACCGCGATAGATCCCGAGCCGCTGCCTGACCTGCTGCGTTTCACCGACAAATAGTTCCAGCGCGCCCGCATCGGTAACGGTCGCGTCCAGCCCGGCGCCGAATCGTTCCTGGAGCGCGGCGAGTTCACGCATAGACGGCCTGCGAGATGCGTGCCGCCATCGCGGCTTCATCGAGCAGCACGTCGAGCGGCGGAATCGATGTGTCCCATTCGATGAG
>JANOGH010000499.1:0-4275 GCA_031414075.1 Betaproteobacteria bacterium
TCCTGCGTTGAGCCGGAGGCGCAGTTGTCGGCGTGATCGAGCAGCAGGATCGGCCCACCCGATTGCTCGCCCATGCGCTTCGCCTGCGCGATCGACTGCTCGAGCGGCTGCCCGCGGTAGATGAAATCTTCCTTTTGCGCCCAGGCGACATCGAGGATCGCATTGCACGCGCTCGCCGCTGCTGCCTTGCCGGCGTCCGCAACGGTGACCACGCTGATGCCGGCATCGTGAATGTCCGCCATCTGGAAGCCACCGAATGCGGTGGCGGCCAGCAGGCCGCCGCGTTCCGCCGCACGGGCAGCCTCGACGAAATCCTTCATCGCGCCTTCCGAAGTGTTCTGGCGCAGCGTCTGCGCCAAAATCGGCGCGTTACCCCACGCCATCACCGGCTTGATCTCGCCCTTCATCATGCGCAGCAGGATGGAGCCCGCGAGCTGCCCGGATTCGTACTGGTCCACGTGCGGATAAGTCTTGTACCCGGTGATGACGTTGCAGTTGCGCACCATGCGTTCGGTGACGTTGGCGTGCAAGTCCAGCGATACCGCGATCGGCGTGCGCGGCGCGATGGCGCGGATTTTCTCGAGCAGCGTGCCTTCGCCGTCATCGGTGCGGTCCGCCACCACCATGGCGCCGTGCAGGTCGAGCAATACGGCATCGCACCCCTTGGTCACTGCGCTGCAAATCGCCTCGCAGATGCGATCATAGGCGCTGCCGTCCACCGGCCCGCTCGGATTCGCCCAGGCCGCGATCGGCGTAGCTACCTCGGCGCCGAGCTTCTCGGCGAGATCCAGGAACGCCGCCATGGCCATGCCTTTGCCCTTCATCGCCTCGAAGGCGTCCCGTCCCAGGTACGGACCCCTGGGCCCGAACTCCTCCCACGGTGTGGGTACCGGCGAGAACGTATTGGTCTCGTGCTGCATCTGGGCGATGACGAATTTCATTTTGTTAATGCCATTAACCGCAAAGGCGCGAAGGCGCAAAGGAAACGCAAAGGAAGGCGAAACAAGGAAATATGTAAATGCACATACGGTCCACGAAGAGAATGCCGGGCCGGATTCTCAGCAGGTGTTTACCCGTTTGCATTTCTTTGCGTTTCCTTTGCGCCTTTGCGCCTCTGCGGTGAAGGGTTAAATCAAGGTAGAGTTTTGAGAATGTCGCGCACGGTATCGAAGAGCTGGTCGATCTGCGCCTTTTCGATGATGAACGGAGGCGACATCGCGATCGTATCGCCGGTGGTGCGGATCAGGACATTCTTGTCGTAGGCGCGCAGGAAAGCTTCGAAGGCGCGCACACCGGGTTTGTCGGCTATCGGCTGAAGTTCGATGCCGACCACCAGTCCGATCGTGCGAATGTCGATCACGTGCGGCAGGCCTTTGAGCGCATGCGCCGCGTCTTCCCAATACGGCGCCAGTTCGGCGACGCGCTCAAACAGTTTTTCTTCCTTGAACAGGTCGAGCGAGGCGCAGGCGGCAGCGGCCGCAAGCGGATGGCCGGAATAAGTGTAGCCATGGTAGAACTCGATGGCCGAGTCGGGCCCGCCCTTTTCCATGAAGGTGTCGTAGATGCCCTGCTTCACGACTACGCCGCCCATGGGCACGGCCGCATTGGTCAGCGCCTTGGCGCAGGTGATGATGTCCGGCGTCACGCCGAAGGTCTGCGCTGCAAAGGCCTTGCCGGTCCGGCCGAAGCCGGTGATGACCTCGTCGAAGATCAGCAGGATGCCGTACTTGTCGCAGATACTGCGCAGCTTCTGCAGGTAGCCCTTTGGCGGCAGCAGCACGCCGGTCGAGCCCGCTACCGGCTCGACGATCACCGCGGCGATGTTGGACGCGTCGTGCAGTTGCACCAGTCGTTCCAGGTCATCGGCGAGTTCGGCGCCGTGCGCGGGAACGCCGCGCGAGAACGCGTTGCGCGCAAGATCGTGCGTATGGCGCAGATGATCCACCGACCCCAGCATGTTGCCGAAGGTCTTGCGGTTGCCGACCATGCCGCCCACCGAGATGCCGCCGAAGCCCACGCCGTGATAGCCGCGTTCGCGCCCGATCAGCATGCGCCGCGTGCCTTCGCCGCGGATGCGGTGATAGGCGAGCGCGATTTTCAGTGCGGTGTCAACCGCTTCGGATCCGGAGTTGGTGAAGAACACCCGGTTCAGGCCTTGCGGCGTGATCGAGACCAGTTTTTCCGCGGCTTGGAAGGCGGCGGGATGATGCAACTGGAAACCGGTCGCGTAATCGATGGTTTCGGCCTGCTGCTTGATCGCGTCGACGATCTGGCGGCGGCAGTGGCCGGCATTGACGGCCCACAGGCCGGCGATGCCGTCGAGCACCTTGCGGCCGTCATGGGTCTGGTAGTACATGTCCTTGGCCGACACCAGCAAGCGCGGCGCGGCCTTGAACTGGCGGTTGGCAGTGAAAGGAATCCACAGCGCATCGAGATTCAATGAAGCATTCAAATGGCGCAGGGCTTTTTCGTCTGGCATGTTCATGGCCGTCTCCTCATCGATCAGCCTCGGGCGAGGCCGCGCAAAAGCGTTGCTTATGGATCTTTCCCTAATTCACATCAGTGAATTAGGTCTGTCGTCTCCCTCTCCCTCCGGGATACCCTGGCGCAGCCCGGAGTACCCGTTTAGAGGGTTGGGGTGAGGGATTGAGCGTTCTGACTGTCATCCATAATATTGGAACGCTCAATAGAGCGGGCATTATAGTGCCGCGCGGCGTCCGGCATCCAGCCGGGATTTGCTTAGGTCCCCGGGCATCGCTTATCCTTCATCGTCCGGCGATGGCGCCTTTCGATGGCGGGAAGGCGTCCGGCCGCATCGATCCCATAGGAACTCCGCGATGGACCTGAACTACACGAATGAAGAAACCGCGTTTCGCGGCGAAGTGCGCGAATTCATCCGCAGCCACCTGCCCGGCGACCTGTCGAGAAAAGTCCTCGAGCACAAGCGGCTCGGCAAGGACGATTACGTGCGCTGGCAGAAAATCCTGTACGAGAAGGGCTGGATCGCCGCCGGCTGGCCGGTGGAACAGGGCGGCACCGGCTGGTCTTCGATCCAGCGCTTCATTTTCGAAGACGAGAGCGCCGCGGCCGGCGCGCCTCGACTGTCGCCGTTCGGCCTGCACATGGTCGGCCCGGTGATCATCGCTTTCGGCACCGAACAGCAGAAGAAGCATTACCTGCCGCGCATCCTGTCCAGCGAAGACTGGTGGTGCCAGGGCTATTCCGAGCCGGGTTCGGGCTCCGACCTCGCGTCGCTGAAGACCCGCGCCGAACGCAAAGGCGACCACTACGTCGTCACCGGCCAGAAAACCTGGAATACCCACGGACAGTGGGCCGACATGTGCTTCTGCCTGGTGCGCACGTCCAGCGGCGGCAAGAAGCAGGACGGCATCTCCTTTCTGCTGATCGACATGCATTCCCCCGGCATCACGGTGCGGCCGATCATCACGCTCGACGGCGAGCACGAGGTCAACGAGATCTGGTTCGAGAACGTCGAGGTGCCGGTACAGAACCTGGTCGGCGAGGAAGGCAGGGGCTGGACCTGCGCCAAGTTCCTGCTGTCGCACGAGCGCACCGGCATCGCCGGCGTCGGTGCGTCGAAACGCGAGCTGCAATACCTGAAGCACATCGCCACGCAGGAGCAGGAGGGCGGCAGACCGCTGATGGAAGATCCTCTGTTCCGGGATCGCGTGGCTCGTGTCGAGATCGACTTGATGGCGCTCGAGATCACCTGCCTGCGGGTGGCGAGCGCGGATCGCGACGGCAAGGCCCCGGGCCCGGAAGCGTCCATCCTCAAGATCAAGGGCACCGAGATTCAGCAGGAACTCACCGAACTGATGATGGACGCCGTCGGACCCTCTGCGCTGCCGCATCTGCCGATGGCGTGGGGCGATCACTGGATCGGTGCGCACGTCGGCCCCGACTACGCAGCGCCGCTGGCGGCGCGCTACTTCAATTACCGCAAGACCACCATCTACGGCGGCTCCAACGAAATCCAACGCAACATCATCGCGCAAATGGTTCTCGGCCTTTGAACCCGACTAACCGCAAAGGCGCAAAGGCGCAAAGGAAACGCAAAGGAAAACGAAACCAGACGACTTGGAAAAATATGCGTGATCCAAGGTGAGGATGTCACGCTGGTCTCTCACTTGTCTGTTTCCCCAATTTGTATTTCTTTGCGTTCCCTTTGCGTCTTTGCGCCTTTGCGGTGAAGACTAACTGAGGTTTGAACTTATGGATTTTTCGCTTACGGAAGAACAGACGATGCTCAAGGAC
>JANOGH010000500.1:0-2451 GCA_031414075.1 Betaproteobacteria bacterium
GAATGGCCGGAGAATAACTGGGCCCGGCTCGGCGAAACCCTTGCCGCGCGGGGCATGATCAGTGTGCTCCCATTCGGCAACGCCGAGGAGCGGCAACGCGGGGAAAGACTGGCTGCGCGAATTCCCGGTGCGCGAGTGCCGCCGGCGCTCGACCTGGATCAACTGGCGGCGCTGATGTCCCAGGCGCGGATCATCATCGGCGTGGATACCGGACTGACGCATCTGGCGGTCGCGCTTGGCCGGCCGACGATCGGGCTTTATCGCGCAACCGATCCCGTCGCGACGGGTCTCTACGGTTCTGCCCTGGCGATGAATCTCGGCGGCATCGGCATGACGCCGTCCATCGATGAAGTCGCGGACGCGACCGAGCGTCTCCTGGAACAAAATTGAGCCGCGCCCTTTATTCGTTGACGCTTTATCTGCTGCTGCCCTGGGCGTTGCTGCACCTTGTGTGGCGGGCACGCAAGCAGCCCGGTTATCTCGAGCATGTCGGCGAGCGATTCGGGATTTTCCCGGATCACATGCCGTCTCAAGTTATCTGGATTCACGCCGTTTCCGTGGGCGAGACACGAGCGGCCGAACCTCTCATCAAGGCGTTGCAGACGCGTCATCCCGAACACCGCATTCTGCTGTCGCACGGCACGCCGACAGGACGCCAGACCGGGGTGGATCTTTTTGGCGACCGCGTCGAGCGCTGTTACCTGCCCTACGATTTCGGCTGGGCAACGCGCCGCTTTCTGCGCCGCTTCCGCCCGGTGGTCGGCGTGTTCCTGGAGACCGAGATCTGGCCGAACGTGATCCAGGCCAGCGTTCAGTCGGCTGTTCCGGTCTATCTGGTGAACGCCCGGATGTCGCAACAATCCGCTCGCGGTTATCGGCGCATCGGCCGCTTGACGCGCGGTGCGTTGTCGAAGCTCTCGGGCATCGGGGCGCAGACGGATCGCGATGCGCAGCGGCTGGCCACCCTTGGCGCCACGGACGTGCGGGTCACCGGAAACATCAAGTTCGACCGTCTCGCGCCGGCCGAAATGCTGGCGCTCGGCGTCACTCTGCGCAATTCGTTCGGCACGCAAAGACCCGTATTCCTGGCCGCGAGCACGCGGGAGGGTGAGGAAACGATGATTCTGGATGCGCTCGCCAACTCGAGAATTCCAGAGTTGCTGACGGTCATCGTGCCGCGCCATCCGCAACGGTTCGAGGAGGTCGCAGCGCTGGTGCAGCAGCGCGGGTACAAGGTTCAGCGCCGCAGCGAAAATCGGCCGATCGAGGCGGATACCCGCATCGTCATCGGCGATTCGATGGGAGAGATGTTCGCGTATTACGGTGCCTGCGATGTTGCATTCATCGGCGGCAGCCTGCTGCCGCTGGGCGGCCAGAACCTGTTGGAAGCCGCCGCAGTCGGCCGGCCCGTGATCGTCGGCCCGCATACGTTTAATTTCGAGGACGCAACCCGGGGCGCCATCGAAGCCGGCGCGGCGATCCGGGTAACCGATGCCGAAGAGCTGGGTAACGCGATTGACCAGCTGGTGAGCGATGCGAATCGGCGCGGGGCAATGTCTGAAGCGGGAAAGCGATTTACCGACGCACATCGCGGCGCCACCGAGAAAACGCTGAAGCTTCTCAAGTGGTGATGAGATCACCGCTCACTTCTCCGTGACGACCCAGTCCACACGCTGGTCGTGCGGTCCCTCCGGAAGGTGATCCACGATTTGCAATTCGAACGCAGCCGCAATGCGGACAACACGCCGATCGAGTGACGCCAGCAAGCGATCGTAAAACCCGCCGCCGTAACCCAGGCGCGCGCCACTCGCCGTAAACGAAACGCCCGGCACCAGCATGAACTCGACTTTGGTGCCGGACACAATCGGACAACGCTCGGCAGGTTCGAGAATTCCCCAGACACCCGGAACGAGATCGGCGCCGAGGTCGATCACATGCCGCAGCTCCAGGGCCCGCTGTGCGCGGATTATTCGGGGGAGCAAGAGTTGCTTGCCATCCTTGAGGACTCTTGCGAGGAATGCCAACGTATCGAATTCGCTGCCAAATGACACATAGGCCGCGATGACGTTGGCTGCTCGATAAGCGGGAAAAGCGGACAGCTTCTGCGTGATGGTTTGCGAGTTGCTGCTTCGATTCGCGACATCGGCTGCATCGCGACGCGCAAGGATCGCCTGGCGCAACGCCGCCTTGGCATGCTTGAGGGCTTCGGGAGAAAGCGCAGCGCCGCTGGTCATGCGCCGCGTCCGGGTTACTGCGTGTCTTCCTTGAGCAGGAGGTTGACGTCGGCCAGGTCGGCTTCGGCGAGCTTGCCCACCGCCGCCTTGAGCTTGAGCTGGTTCAGGATCGTGTTGTACACCGCCTGCGCCAGGTCGCGCTGCGCCGCCGCCAGTTGCTGCTCGGCATTGAGCACGTCCACCTCCGTTCTCACCCCCACCTCCTGACCGAGCTTGG
>JANOGH010000501.1:0-1563 GCA_031414075.1 Betaproteobacteria bacterium
GCAAATTGAATTGGTGCTATGCAATAAATACGCTGAATGCGGTCACAGGACTGAAATGAAGGATCGGGTCAACCTGGACTGGGTTGGATGCGGCGTGCGGAACAGGCCATCATGATTTCGTGCATAGGCGTCCTCGATCCAACTCTCATCGATTTATCTCGGTAGCGGCGTTCTGCCTCACGGGATCAAAGATTCTGTGCCTTGAATTGGCCACGCCGTCTGACATTCCGGCCGGAAAAGTGTTGCGTATCCTGATACGCATACTGCTGTCGCGACTTATGCCCAACACAGAGAGCTCGGAGTTCGCAGAAGCAGGTCTAAAGGGTCAGGCCTATACTTTATAGTCACGATCCGCCGGACCATGCCCATGCCAAGTACCCAAGCCGGGTCGGACCACGCCAAGATTTTGATTACACAATCCAAGAACGAAAAATAGAGGCATCTCGCCTCTTCCGTCGGTAAATTTGGAGCCAAAGAACGAACAGGTGGCCACCGCATCGTCCCTGCGCGCAGATGAGGTCAGTTACCTTTCAAGGCTGAGCGCCTGAACGTGTTGCCTGCCGACGAAAAGTCGAAGGGGCTGTTGCCTCCCGAGGCCGTGCTACGGCTTCCTCCACCCGCCAAACTGGTCCTACAATGTCTCATCCTTCGTCTCTGTCCTGCGCGTCGTCCATGAACCTCACGTTCAAATCGCTTCACCCCATATTCGTCGCTGAAGTCAGCGCGGTCGATCTACGGGCGATTTCCGACCGTGACACCCTGGAGCAGATCCGCGCAGGCATGGACCGTTACGCGATACTGGTTTTCCGCGGGCAGGCGTTTTCCGGCATGGAGCAGGTGGAGTTCGCGCAACGCTTCGATGGCCAACTCCACGCCAAGACCGGCGCGGCGGCAATCACGAAGAACCGCTTCGGCAATGAGGCGCTGACGGATATTTCCAATGTGGATGAGGGCGGCGAGATCTTCCAGTCGAACGATCGGCGGCGCCAGTACTTGCTGGGCAATCGCTTGTGGCACACGGATGCGTCGTTCCAGGACCCGCCGGGCCGCTACTCGATGCTGTTCTCGGTGGTGGTGCCGCCGGTGGCAGCGGACACGGAATTCGCCGACATGCGCGCTGCCCACGATGCCTTGTCCGATGACATGAAGGCGCAACTCGAAGGCCTTCTCGTGCAGCATTCGATCGCCTATTCGCGCTCAATGCTGGGCTTCGAATTCTCCGAAAAGGAGAGGGATACCCTCAAGGGCGCAGTGCATCCGTTGGTCCGCACCCTGCCCAACGGGCGCAAGTCTCTCTACCTCGCCTCGCATGCGGCTTCGATCATTGACTGGCCGGTACCCGAAGCGCGCCTGCTGCTGCGGGACCTGACCGAGCACGCCACCCAGCCGCAGTTCGTCTACCGGCATTCGTGGCGGGTGGGCGATCTGGTGATCTGGGACAACCGCGCGACCATGCACCGCGGAATGCCCTTCGACGACAAGAAATACCGCCGCGAGCTGCGCCGTGTAACTACGCTCGACATCCCGATCCCGGCGCACCGCTGATGGAAACGCGTGTCCTGG
>JANOGH010000502.1:0-2696 GCA_031414075.1 Betaproteobacteria bacterium
CAGGATCGCGGGACCGGACAGGCCGCGATGGGTAACCAGTAGATTCTCGCGAAAGCGCGCTCCGTTGCAACTGACTGCCGCATCGACGGAAATACCGGAGAGGTCGGCGAACTGCGCCAGGGTTTCCGGAGCGAACGTGAGTCCGACCAGTGCCGGCCGCAACTGCGTAACCTTGAGGCCGAACTGTTCCGCGATGCGATAACCGAAGGGGCTGGCGCCGATCTGCGGAATCGACAATCCGCCGCTGGCGATGACCAGCGCGGCGCTTTCGAAGTTGCCTCGATTGGTGGCGATCAGGAAACGTTCGCGCTTTTCGATCGATGTGACTTTCGCCGGCATGCACCACTGCACGCGGGCGTTGTCGCATTCGGTTTTAAGCATGTCGATGATCTGCTGCGCAGACCCGTCGCAAAACAACTGGCCGAGTTTCTTTTCGTGCCAGGCGATGCCGTGCTTATCCACGAGCGCAATGAAGTCGCGCGGCGTATAACGCGCCAGCGCTGAGCGGCAGAAATCGGGATTTTCGGACAGGAAATGCTCCGGCCGCGTATCGATGTTGGTGAAATTACAGCGTCCACCGCCCGAGATGCGGATTTTCTCGCCCAGCTTTTCAGCATGATCGAGCAGCACTACGTTGCGGCCGCGATTGCCTGCCTCGATCGCGCACATCATACCGGCGGCGCCGGCGCCGATGATGACGACGTCGGCGCTCACTGCGCCGGCCCCTGGCTCACCTGGCCAGGTACAGCACGATCAACAGGACGATGATTCCGCCAACAACCCAGGCCCACATTGGCAGCCGCATACCGGCAGCCGGCGAAGGGGCGCCGGCCGGCGCCGGTTCCGTCACGGGCGCGACAGTCTTGTTGAACCGCGCAAAGAAGTCGTCGGACATTTTCTTTGCCACACCATCGATGAGCCGCGAACCGATTTGCGCCAGCTTGCCGCCGACGCTGGCAGTTGCCTTATAGGTGAGCAGCGTGCCACCGCCTTCGGGTGCGAGGTTGACCTTCGCGCTGCCTTTGCCGAAACCGGCCGCGCCTCCGGAACCTTCGAATGCAAGCGAGTAGGAATTCGGTGGATTGATGTCGGAGAGCAGGAGCTTGCCGCTGAACTTCGCCTTCACCGGGCCGATCGCGGCAGTCATCGCGACCTTGTATTCGTTATCCGATACCCGCTCGATACTCTCGCAACCAGGAATGCAGGCCTTTAGAATTTCCGGATCGTTGAGCGCTTCCCACACGCGCTGTTGCGCAAGGGGGATGCGCTGCTCGCCACTCATTTCCATGTTGCGGTTTCTCCAGGTTTGTTCAGGCCGGCAGTATGCGCCCGGCGGGGCGGCGTTCGTCGGGTGATTTCACGTGAGGACCGCAGTGAGGCGGCCAGCTCGGTCAGGCTGTCGATATTGTGTGCGGGCAGGAAGGCATCCACGTGTGGCAGCATCAGGCGCACGCCCGCTGCCTTCGGTTCAAAGTCCTCGAAGCGCAGCAGCGGGTTCAGCCAGATGAGCTTGCGACAGGACTTGTGCAGCCGTTCCATTTGCGTGGAAAGATCCTCGCCGAGGTCGCGGTCAAGGCCATCGCTGATGAGCAGGACCACGGCATTCTGGCCGAGCAGACGGCGTGACCAGCGCAGATTGAATTCCTTCAGGCTGGCACCGATGCGCGTGCCGCCTGACCAGTCCGCCACGGACTGCGCGACACCGGACAGTGCAATGTCCACATCGCGATGACGCAGGTGGCGGGTGATGTTGGTGAGCCGCGTGCCGAATACCAGAGTATGAACGCGATCGCGATCGTTGGTGATGGCGTGCAGGAAATGCAGGAACATGCGTGCATAACGGCTCATGGAGCCCGAGATGTCGCACAGGACCGTAAGCGGCGGGTGGCGGCGCAGCGGCGAGCGGCGACGCAGTTGGATGACATCTGCGCTGCCTCGCAGGCTTGAGCGCAACGTCGCGCGCAGGTCGACGAGGTGCCCGTGTGAGTTCGGCGTCAACCGGCGCGTCGCAATTTCGGGGATCGGCAACCGGAGCTGCGCGATCATTTTTTTCGCCTGTGACAGTTCCTTGCCCGTCATGGTCTCGAAATCGGCACGCTGCAGCAATTCCCTGTCGGAAGCGGTGAACCTCGCGTCGATCTCGATTTCGGACGGCGCCGGCTCACGCTGCGCTGCGTCCCTGTTTGCCTTCGGCGCGAATGCTTCCGCCAACCGATTGGCAACGAGCTCGCTTTCGGGTGCGCCAGCCCGCCCGTGCACCTTCGGCAGAAGGAGCGCCATTGCGCGTTCCAGCAGTTGCGGGTCGCGCCAGAAGATGTGAAATGCCTGGTCGTAAAGATCGAACTGTTCGCGGCGGTCGAGAAACACGCTTGCCAGCGTCCAGTAGAAGTCGTCGCGACGCTCGATGCCTGCGACTTCGAGCGCCCGCAGCGCGTCGATGACGCGGTCCGGCCCGACCGGAATGCCGGCCCCGCGCAGCACGCGCGCGAAGTGCATGACATTTTCCGCGAGCTTCATCTAAGGCAACACCCAACGCAGAGGCGCAGCGAACGCAGAGAACGCCGAGTTACAAGTTATTGACGATCCGGCGCACTGAGCGGCTCAGCACGGTCGAATTGAAGTTGATGAGCAGACCAAGCTTCTTCTCGCTTAGTCGGAGATAGCTCAAGAGCTGAGCCTCATGCACTGGAAGAATC
>JANOGH010000503.1:0-2285 GCA_031414075.1 Betaproteobacteria bacterium
CGACAAGCCGCGCGACGGTTACGACAAGCGCAGCATGGCTAAAGATGTGAAGGAGACGATGGCGGCGCTGGGCTTCGAGCGATTTGCCGTCGTCGGCCATGACCGCGGCGCGCGCGTGTCGCACCGGCTGGCGATGGATTACCCCGACGCAGTGAAGAATCTGACCGTGCTCGACATCGTGCCCACGCACACCGTGTTCCGCGACGCCGGCAAGGATCTCGCGGCCGCCTACTGGCACTGGTTTTTCTTTCAGGTGCCCGATCTGCCTGAAATCATGCTCGCCAACAGCGCCGAACCTTTTCTGCGCAACATGTTTCGGGCGCTGTGCTTCCGTCAGGACGCTATCGAAGAGCCGATGTTCGCGGAGTATCTGCGCGCCTTCACTTTGCCGGGAACCATACGCGCTGGTCTGGAAGATTATCGTGCGGCGGCGACCGTCGACATCGCCGACGACGAACGCGATCTGGGCAAGAGACTTTCGTGTCCCGTGCTGGCAATCTGGGGCGAACAGGGCAAGATGCATACATTGTTCGACGTGCTCGCTACATGGAAAGAGAAGGCGAGCGATGTTCGCGGGCATCCGCTGCCGTGCGGGCATTTCATCCCGGAAGAGGCTCCGGTCGAACTATTGCATGCGCTGAGCCCGTTCCTGGGTCAAGGCCGATGAACCGCCGTCGCGCGCGGCGGTCTATGGATAGGGTCAGCAGACGGCTCTGCGAGAACCGATTTGAACGAATGAGGGTATCAGCATGAAACTGGGATTAATTGTCCTGTGTGGTTTTCTGTTCTGCTCTGGCGCCGTGCCGGCGTTCGAGCAGGAAGAAACTTTTACCGATCTGACCCCGGGCAAGGGCATGCTCGATCCGGGCCGGCTTTCCGACCTGCTGCGCCAGAACGACGTCCGGGCGATGAACAACATCGCGCTGCTGTGGGCGAAGGGTTACGACGGCAAGCAGAGCTTCGAAGAAGCGTTGCGGTGGTGGAAGGAAGCGGCCAGGCGCGGCTACACAGTGGCAATGAACAACATCGGCCTGCTCTACGCCAATGGCCACGGCATGCCGCAGGACTACACCGAAGCGTTCAACTGGTGGCATCAATCGGCTTTTCTCGGCAACGCCTGGGCGATGAACAGCGTCGGCGATCTCTACGAGAACGGCTTCGGCGCCCCGCGCAATCTGCTGATGGCGATGACGTGGTATCAAAGCGCGGCGGAACAGGGCGAACCGATGGCGATGTACAACGTCGGTGTGTTGTACGAGGCCGGCGGTGGCGTCCCCCGCGACGCCACCGAAGCACTCGCCTGGTTTCGCAAATCGGCGGGACGCGGTTACGCATCGGCGATGCATAGTATCGGCAGAATGTACGCCGAGGGCCGGGCGGTGGATGCCGATCCGGTGGAAGCGCTGGCTTGGTACAGCGTGGCCGATCTGCGCTATCCGCCCGAAGATGCCGGAGAGGCCAGGTCCAACCGTAAGGATATCCAGGAACTCACCGCGCAACTGAATGCGGAGCAACTGGCGCGCGCAAGGGACAGGGCTGCGGCAATCGATGTCCTCAATCAACCGGCTAAGCGGGAAGCGCCGAAGACGTTGCTGCCCGGTGAGAAAGCGACGTGAATTTTCGCTGTGCGGCGCTGCTCTTTCTCGCGATGGCGCCGGCCCTTGCGTTCGACTCGTATGCGGCAGACGCCCACAAGCGCGTTGCGTCGAAATCCGGCGGCGGCGAATCGGCGGGGATGTACAGCAACTATGCCGACGACGGCAGAGTGGTTTCCCGCAAGTATCTCGGCAACGCCGGTGTCGATGTGTTGTCCGAGGCCGAATTGATGCCGGCGCTGGTGTCCGCGCTCGATCAACTCTCCAAGTATCACCGGCCGGTGGCCTTGCCGGAGGTCATCCGGGTTCCTCACGAGCGCATCGAAGCAATGGTGTGCAAGGCGAAGTGCGGTGCGCTTGCCGCTTACCGACCCGGCGAGGGTATCTACCTGGACGAACGGCTCAAGCCGGAAACGGACTTATTCGACCGCTCGATACTGCTGCACGAACTCGTGCACTACCTGCAGGACATGAGCGACGAGCTCGGGAATATGAGGCCTTGCCAGCGCTGGTATCAGCGCGAGCAGGAAGCCTATGCAATCCAGAAGGCCTTCCTGTTCATGACCGCCAGCCCCACTCGCGTCGGTTACTCCGCGCAAAAGTCGAGGCGTCCTGCCTGGAATTGGGCCGTGTGATCGGCGCCGAGATCCAGTTCCACCAGTCGAATCACGAGGGTGTCGTGGTCGATCA
>JANOGH010000504.1:0-11636 GCA_031414075.1 Betaproteobacteria bacterium
ACCTTCGCCATCGACGAACTCAAGGTGCTCGCCCGGGGCCGCGGCATGATCGTCATGGGACTGGACGACGGCGAGAAGCTGTTCGGCGCAGTGGTTTCCGACCGGCCGAAGCTGATCGTCAAGGGCATTATCCGCGGCGGCCGGGAAAAAGAGTTCATCCTGGAGAAGGACAAGCTCGCCCATCATGTTCTCAAGCGCGCGCGCATGGGACGCGTGGTGTCGGGCGTGGTGAAATCCACCGCGCTGATTGTCCCGGCAAGACCCGACGTGATTTGAGTGGTATGGTGCGGGACGATCGGAAGCCCCGTTCCCGCTCGGCGGGCGGCAGTCAGTTGTGCATCGGGAGCACCGAAAAATCAATCATCAGGGAGAAGCCATGAAAGCTGACAACATTCTCGCCACCATCGGCAATACCCCGCATATCCGCATCAACCGGCTGTTCGGTGCGGGGCAGAACGTCTGGATCAAGTCCGAGCGCGCCAACCCCGGTGGCTCGATCAAGGACCGCATCGCGCTGGGGATGGTGGAAGACGCCGAGAGGAGCGGCAAGCTCAAGCCCGGCGGCACAATCATCGAGCCCACCTCGGGCAACACCGGCATCGGCCTCGCGATCGTCGGCGCGGTGAAGGGTTACCCGGTCATTCTCGTCATGCCCGACAGCATGTCGGTCGAGCGCCGCCGCCTGATGCTTGCCTACGGCGCGAAGTTCGAACTCACGCCGCGCGAGAAGGGCATGAACGGCTCGATCGCTCGTGCGCAGGAACTTGTCGCGCAGACCCCGGGGGCCTGGATGCCGCAGCAGTTCGACAATCCCGCTAATATCGAAGCTCACGCACGTACTACCGCGCAGGAAATTCTCGTGGATTTTCCGCAGGGACTCGATGCGCTCATCACCGGCGTGGGCACGGGCGGGCACATTACCGGCTGCGCGCAGGTGCTGAAGAAGGCTTGGCCAAAGCTAAAAGTGTTCGCCGTGGAGCCCACGGCCTCGCCCGTGATCTCGGGTGGCAAACATTCGCCGCACCCGCTTCAGGGCATCGGCGCGGGCTTCATTCCGAAGAACCTCGACACCGCCTTGCTCGATGGCACGATCCAGGTCGAAGCGGAAGCCGCGAAGGAGATGGCGCGGCGTGCGGCGCGCGAAGAGGGGATGCTGATCGGGCTGTCTTCCGGCGCCACGCTCGTCGCTATCGCGCAGAAGCTCCCGGAATTGCCGAAAGGGGCAAAGGTGATCGGCTTCAACTACGACACCGGCGAACGTTATCTCTCGGTCGAGGGGTTCTTGCCCGCGTAGTGGCGCGTCGCCCGGCGGCCCCACACCCACACATACTGCACGCCGGAGGCGACGATCGTTGCCATGAGCAGCGCAAACAGCACGGGCATCGCGGCGCTTGCGCCGACAACGTCCGCCGCGCTGCCGAGTGCCATCGTGAGCGTGAGGAATTCGAGGGCAGTGTTGAGCTTCGAGAGAAGCGTCGGCGCCATATCGTAGCGCCCGACTGTGTAGTGATAAGCCAGCGCGCCACCCACGATCACCAGGTCCCGTACCACGATCGCGGCAACGAGCCAAAGCGGCAGCAGTCCCTGCACGGCGAGCGTGAGCGTCACCGTCAGCATCGTCAGTTTGTCGGCAAGGGGATCGGCGATCGCTCCGAAGCGGGTGCGCGCGTTCCAGCGGCGCGCGATTACCCCGTCGGCAAAGTCGCTCAGCGCCGAAACGAAAAACACCGCGAATGCGATGTCGTAACGGCGCTGCGCGAGCAGGACGACCAGTGCCGGAATCAGCAGGAACCGGAGCAATGTGAGAGCGTTCGGGAGGTGGCGCATGGCAGTGTCTTCGTATCTTAGGCCAGCCGCCGGGCGCCAACCGGGGTTTCTGGGGCCGGTCGAGGCTGCTGCTGCCATGCCGCACTCATATCGCGGCATAATGGCTGATCAAGGCGGGCTGCCTGACCCGCCGCGCGACGCAGACGGTGGTCGCGGCCGAGTTCTGGCGTCATGAAAGGGAGGTAACGCATGCAACCCGCTATCGGTTGGCTCCTGGTCGGCCTCGCGCTGATCGTCATCGAGCTGCTCTCCGGCACTTTCTATCTGCTGATTCTCGGCATTGCCGCCGGGATTGGCTCGCTGATTGCGTATCTGGATCAGCCCTTCTGGATGCAAGCCCTGGCTGCCGCGATCGCTGCGGTGGTCGGCGGCGTTCTCGTCTACCGCTATCACAGCGCGGCGAATGCCGGCTCACCGAAAGACAGCGCCAACGACATCGGCCAGACGGTGACCATCGAAAGCTGGGTCAGCGAACCGCAGCGCCTTGCGCGAGTGCGCCATCGCGGCACGATCTGGGATGCGGAAGTCCTGGGCAACGATCGCATAGAACCGAATGCGCTGCTGTATGTCGTGGCGATGGAAGGCAGCCGCGTCAGGGTGTCTTCGACCCGACCGCCTGAGCGGCACACCAAACACAAATAGGAGAGTCATCATGCTTCCAAAACTTATCGTCGCTGTCGTTCTTTCGGCCATGATTTTCATGTATCCGCCGACGCAAGGCTACGCCGTGCCGTTCTTCGTTATCGCGGTCGCGGTGGTGTTCATCATCGAGGGCGTGCAGGTGGTGCCGCAGCAGAACGCCTGGGTGGTGGAGCGTCTCGGAAAATTCAACGCCAGCCTCGAGCCGGGGCTCACGTTCATCGTGCCGTTCATCGACCGCGTCGCCTACAAGCACTCGCTCAAGGTAGTGCCGCTCGACGTGCCCGAACAGGTCTGCATCACCAAGGACAACACCCAACTCTCCGTGGACGGGATCATCTACTTCCAGGTAACCGATCCCCGGCTGGCGAGCTATGGCACGTCGAACTACGTGTTTGCCATCACCCAGCTCGCGCAGACCACGCTGCGCAGCGAAGTCGGCAAGATGGAGCTGGACAAGACCTTCGAAAGCCGCGACGAAATGAACAAGCAGGTGGTGTCGGTGCTCGACGAGGCCGGCCGCACCTGGGGCGTGAAAGTGCTGCGCTACGAGATCAAGAACCTGACGCCACCGGAAGCGATCCTGCGCTCGATGCAGGCGCAGATCACTGCGGAACGCGAGAAGCGCGCGCTGATCGCCAAGTCCGAAGGCCAGCGCCAGCAGGAAATCAACCTGGCCGACGGCGAGAAGCAGGCCAAGATCCTTTCCTCCGAAGGCGACAAGACCGCCGCCATCAACAAGGCGCAGGGCGAAGCCGGCGCGATAAAGATGATCGCCGAAGCGCAGGCGGAAGCCGTGCGCGTGGTCGGTGAGGCGATGGGCAGTGACGGAGGTCAGCGTGCCGCGAACCTGAAAGTCGCGGAGGCTTACGTCGGCGCCTTCAGGGATCTGGCGAAGGCGGGTAATACGCTGATCATTCCATCGAATCTTTCGGATGCGGCGAGTTTCGTGGCGAGTGCGATGACGGTGCTGGACCGGGCGAAGGTGGGGACGGATGCGCAGAAGGTGGCGAAGACTTCGTAAGGGGCCAGGGGAAAAACAGGGGCTAGGGTCTAGGGGGAAGAGCGCCCACGGTATTCCGTGGGATACCGGTCTAAAAGAGTACTCCCGGCTTCGCCTGGGTATTCGAATATAACCGGTATTCGACCCTAAGGGAGTTGGGGGCTACGGACGGCAAAGGCTTGTGGGAATCAGCGCGTCAAGTTGTAGGCTCACTGACGAGAGAATAGACTTGTGCCATCGAGATGATTGGAGCAAGCCGATCCACCAGGCACTCGGCATGGATCCGGCCGAAGGAGATATTTGACATGGAACACGTGATCAACTTGCATATCGAACACCTTCCCGAGGGCTTCTATCTCGCCACGAGCGATGAAGTGCAGGGGCTGGTTGCTCAGGGACGCACGATTCAGGAAACCCTGGAAATCGCGCGCGATGTTGCGAAGAAGTTGCTGGAATCACAGGGCGACGGGGTCTCTCTAAAATTGTCGCCGGCACGCGAAACCTTCGATTACCAGCTGGTCGTGGGAGTTTGATGGGACGACTTGGCGGATTTCGCTATCGCGAAGTCGTCAAGAGACTGAAGACGTTCGGATTCGAGTTTCACCGACAGGCCGCAGGATCGCATGAGATCTGGTTCAATCGGACGACGCGCCGCTACACAACTGTTCCGAATCATCCGGGCGACATGCCGGAAGGAACGTTGCGCGCCATCCTCAAACAGGCGGGAATCGATCCGGAACTCTTTCTGAAATGAACGGAATAGTCGCCGCCGAAGGCTTGAACAGCTGGATCGAATGACTATGCATACTGCAGACCGTTTTGCGCCGCGCGATCGTGTGATGCGCGGCGCAATCGTTCTTGGAGTATTGGGCCTCGCGCTTGTGGGAGCGTGCGCGCAGCAGCAGCCCCGAAGCACCGGGCCCAACGTCACGGTGGTGGTCTTGCCCAAGCCGCCCGACGGCCACGTCGGCGCGGTCATGGTGCGGCCCCTCGGCGGCGGCAAGCCGGTGCTGTTGAACAAGCCCTACGTCGCAGCCAACCTGCGCGATACCAAAACAGTGCGGACATCGCCCATCGACCCCAAGACCGTGAATGAAGTGTTTGGCAAGACATTGGCGGCGCTGCCCGCGCAGGCCACGGCGATTCTGGTCTACTTCGTGGAGGGTACGGACGAACTCAATCCCGAAGCCAAGGCCGCAATCGACCGCGTAGTCGCCGAGGTCGCTGCGCGACCCGCGCCGGAGATCGCCGTCGTCGGTCATACCGATTTCGTCGGCAGCGACCAGTACAACGACACGCTTTCCCTGCAGCGCGCCCTCAGGGTACGAGACCTGCTGGTTCGGCGCGGGATCCCGGCAAAGATTATTCAGGTTGCCGGCCGCGGCAAGCGCGAGCCCCTGATTCCCACTTCCAATGCCGTGGCCGAACCCGGCAACCGGCGTGTGGAAGTGATCGTGCGTTAGTGCCGGATGACGCGATTGGACGAGTAGCGGCGGCGTCTCGTGGAGTGAATAAGAATGACCCGCAGACTTGTAGAATGGACAATCAGCCCAACTTGCAGGACTTGACCAATCTATTGAGCCCTTATGAATAAGCCGCCTTCCATGGCAACCAAGTTTCAAAGCAGCATCGCAAAAACCGAAGCGGTAGGCGGAACGTCGGAGGTCAGAATCATGTTCACCGACGAAAGCGGCTTTTCGTTTCAGGCTGTAAGCGGCGATCCGAAGCCAAAGGTGAATGGTGCCGGGGATTCATTGGCGCATGAATTCGCTGCCGGAGTGAATAAATACACCTTCCTCGCCGCCGGTGTGCAAATGGCATTTAGCGATGGGAGTTCCTGCAACATGAATTTCGGCAAGGCGATCGCCGCCTTGCCGTTGTCGTAGTCCACTGCAATATCTCATCGCGAGCACACGGAATTGTCGGGTTGCGCCTGCAGATTGCACTCAGCATTTCAGGCCGACAGGTTCGGGCCCACACCCCGAGGTGAACCCGGGTTCTGCCCTTTCGACAGTTAAGCAGCCATCGGTCTGACTGGTGGTAGTCCACCACCTGCACATCGTGCGCATTGCCGGCCTCGAGGCGGAGGCAAATGCGCCATTGATCATTGATTCGAATGCTCCACTGCCCCTTGCGGTCTCCAAAGAGTTTCTACAGACGATTCGATGGAGGTAATCGCAAATCATCCAGGAATGCGGAGGCATGAAGCAGTCGCAACTTGTCGAATGCTCGCTGCTGGATACCCGGTGCCGGCCAAGTGCAGAATGAACTGGAAAACCTCACCCGATGATAGTTTCCGATTCGCCGCCTTTGTTGCCGGGTACCCAGCGCGAATACATGTCCGCTGTGTCGATGAAGCTGAAGCCTTTGTCAACAAACCGGTTGAGCAGGCGCATTGAGGTCACCTCGTCAGCCGTCCAGCCGAAGACGTTGCCACCGAATGCGAGGGAAGACACTTCCAGGCCTGAGCGGCCGAGCTTGCGCGTTTGCATGCCAATTCATCCTATCGGTGACGGATGCCGGCGCCCAGGGCTGGGTCACCGCCAGGCTTATTATCGGATTCTGATGCAGCGTCCCCGCGCTGTCGGGCTTTTGCTTCCTTGACGCGTTGGATGATTTCTTCGCGGCTCAGACTCGGGTCGAGCCCGATATCACCCGACCATTTATATTTGTTCATGACCTCCGCAGGGGCAACCTCCAGTTCTGCCTGACGTCGCTGCCACGCTCGACGATGAGCCGAATACTCGCGATTAAAGTGCCTGGCGACAAATACCAGAGTCAGAACGCAGATAATGCCCAGCACGATTCCGACCGCCGCCCAGACCTGATCGCATTCATCGAATCTGCCTGCATCGTCGATGCAGATTTGGCCCAGTTCCGTGTACTTTTTCAGGTAGGCAGAAAGATCCTTGATCCAGTCGAAGCCGCTCATCATCGGTCTCCCAAAAAGGCCGCCAGGAAACGTGATTGTCCCTGATTGAGAATCCCTTTGCAGCGAGCATCGCGTTCGGAATCGGCGAATGTCCCGATGTGATCATGCAGGCCGGTCCACAAATCGAGCACGCAAGTCGGGTAGTCGTACTGCACCGTGGTCGACGCCTCCGACCGAATCCCTGCGTCGCTGCCGATTTGACGCTTGCAGCATTCGTCCTGACCCGAGTCCTTGGTACACGGCCTTCCATCAGGGCTATTCCTGCTCCAGGCTATTTCGGGTTTGTAATTTTGCAGATTGGGGTTAGAGTCAGCTTCAGGTTGAGGAAGCGGCGGCGTCTTCAGGAAGCTGCCAAACGCAGGCAACACGCTGATCATTGCGTTTGATCGATGCCGCAGTGGCAGATGGTCTTGACGTACTGTCGATTTGGATTTTGGCAAAAAGGGGAAAGCGATGCGTTACGGCAATCTGGGAATCTCGCTGGCATTGCTTGCTGTTGTTGTATCGCAGCCGGTGCTCGCGCAAAGCCCCTACGGCGAAAAGAACGAGTTTTCCAGCGAATGGCGTGGCAAGCAGGATAACGTCGTCGGGTATCTCTCCCTGCCCAAGGGTGCGCAGGAGCCCGTCCCCGCCATCGTGCTGGTTCACGGAAGCGGCGGAATCGGCAAGCGCGAAGTGCGCTACGTAAATGAATTCACAAAAATGGGCATCGCCACTTTTGCAATTGACAGGAAGCGCATCGCGATTCTGGGCAGTTCCAAGGGCGGATCGGTAGCCCTGGAGACGGCGATGCTGCCAGCGTTGCATGCACGCAAAGGTTCAGACGATCTCCGGTTTGTCGCGCAATTGCTCTGTACCCGGGATGCAGCGTGCAGTACCGCGCGCCAACGACCACCGGCGCGCCCATTCTGGTCCTGGTTGGCGGACGGGATGACTACACCGGCGGTCCAAACTGCCCGCAGTATGTGGAAGCAATCAAGAGTGCCGGCGGCAAAGCCGAGCTGATCGCCTATCCAAGCGGGAAGCACGCCTTCGATGGCAAGGACAATCAAGGGAACGTCGACATCAAGCACGCCCAGAATTTCTCAAGATGCCTGGTTTAGGTCGAGAGTGACGGCAGGTTTGTCTATGCAAAAACAGGCGAGGTCCTGGACAGCCCGAAGAAGTTTTTCGAGGTGCAAGCCAAAGACTGCATGACGAAGGGAGCGTCGATCGGTACGGACCAGGCGACCAAGAAGAAATCCATGGAGGATATCCAGGGATTTCTGAAGAGCAATTTGCCGGGCCGGTGATTGCGTCCCAAAGGATGACGAGCCGGCGAATCCGGAATCTGGATTCCCACTCGAGTTAGACTGCCGATATCCATAAACCGCTGGGGCGGGAAGATCGATTCACTTTGTCACGTTCATTCCAATGGGGGAGGGGAACCATGCAAAACAGAAAAAGTACCGAGGTATTCGCGCGTGCCGTTCGTCACGTGGGCGGTCTGGCCTTTGTCGCCGCCGCCGTGCTGTGGACTGCACCGGGGTGGGGAAAGGACTTCTGTTGCCCCTGCGGAAATGGTGAAATGATATCGGTCAACGAGCGTAACAGCATGATGGCAACGATGAAGTGCAGTCTGCTTTGCAAGGATGCAACGCCTGCCGTGTCGGGGCAGTGCAAGGTTGCCGCTGCAGAACCTGCTGCGGCGCAGAAGGCCGGTGCCAGCGGCGAGGTGGAGCTGTTCACCACCGGCGACTGTTCAGGCAACGCAGCTTCAGTGGCCGCCTCGAGCAATGACCTTTCCTCACTTGCGGCGGACGGCCTGTATTCCTTCCAGGTCCTCTCCGGGGGTCCGGCAAGCGTCTGGAGCGGCACAAGCTTTTCCGGCACACGTACCGAACCGGTGGCGCCCTCTATTTGCGTATCACCGGGATGGCGGATCAAGAGCCTGAAGATCGGGACCGACTGACGGTGATATGAAAAGAAAACGGGGGGAGGCCGGGCTAAGACGCGCTTCCCGCGTGAGCGTGACTCGTTAGCGGGAACACGAGCCAGACTCGGCACATGACAATCTCCACGCTCGCCAGCGACTCGACACCGCCCCACGCTAAGCCCGCCGGAGAGCCGTGTCCGGTCGACCTCGTCAGTAACGTGTCCGCGCGTCAAGATGGGGGTCAGGCCTGCAGTGTGCAGAAAGCCGCCCTTGCTCTGGGCGCAATTGTGCAGGCCGCGCTTCGCGGTACTAAGGTGCTCGAAAGCCGGTGGAACCGCCACACAAGCTTTCACTCCGGCGTCAGCTTCAGCTTGCGGACCAGTTTGCCGTAGCTCCCCCACTCCTCGCGGACAAATGCGGCGAACTCGGCAGGCGAAGTGACGGCCGCTTGCGCGCCCGTGGCCGCAAGGTGCTCCCGCACTGCGGGCGTGGCCAGGGCCGCCGCGATCTCCCGGTTCAGTTCGGCGACCACCTCGGTGGATGTCCTCGCAGGAGCGAAGAAACCGGTCCACGTGTCGAGTACATAGGTCTGGTAGCCGGACTCCGCGATGGTCGGGACCTGCGGCAGAATATCGGCGCGCTGCCGGCTCGTTACCGCCAGCGCGCGGAGCTTTCCCGCTTGGATATGCGGTAGCGCCACAACGTAACCGCTCATCATCAGCGGCACGCGTCCCGCAAGCACGTCCGTCAGCGCCTGGCCGTCGCCCCGGTAGGGGATATGCAGAAGGTCGATGC
Organism: Betaproteobacteria bacterium; assembly: GCA_031414075.1. GTDB lineage: Bacteria > Pseudomonadota > Gammaproteobacteria > Burkholderiales > JACQAP01 > JACQAP01. The sequence continues at coordinate 9,112 of JANOGH010000504.1, forward strand.
CGGCGACCTGCTTGAACAATTCCGTGGCGAGATGCGGCAGCCCGCCGGCGCCGCTCGACGCATAGCTCGGCGCCTGCGGCTGGCCGCGCGCCAGCGCGACCAGTTCCTTGAGTGAACCAACCTTAAGGTCCGGATGGGCCACGAGCACCATCCCGGAAACATAGGCCTGCGCAACCGGCGCGAAATCCTTGACCGGGTCGTAGCCTGCACTTGGGTAAATGTGCGGGCTGACCACATGGCTGTTGTTGGTAAACAGCAGTGTGGACCCATCGGGCCTCGACCTTGCCACGGCGAGCGCGCCGATGGTGCCCCCCGCGCCGGAACGGTTCTCGACGATGATCCGTCGCTTGAGCCGCTGGCCGATCGCGTCCGCGATCACACGCGCCCGCGCGTCAAGACTGCTGCCGGCAGTGACGGGAACGACGATGCGAATTTCATCGGGCAGGCCTTCGGCCCGAAGCCATGTCGCTGCAAGCAACAACATAAAAGCGGCGCACTTTTGCACCCCTCGCATCGCACACCTCCGTGGACCATTGTAGGCAATCGTCCGCAACCTGGCGACACAACGGGTCGGACGTCAAGAGAACTCTCGCGAAAAGTCTTGCTCGCCCAGCCAGACCGAACAGCATGAGACTTGCCCGAGTAACGTCCGTAGCGCAGAATGCGCGGTCACACTCAAAAGCCCCGCAGGGATAACCGGATGAAAACGACGATTCTTCAGTTTCTGAGAACCAACGGCGAACAGCTGGACGCCGAGATTGCGAAGGCGCTCCATTTGCCTAAGGCAGTGGTTCTAAACCACATTTCACAGCTTTCATCTGCGGGAGAAGTGATCTGCTGCCAGGTGACCCGCTACTTCGGCGGCAAGAAGATCGAGGGCGTGAGTTGCCGTCTGGCCGCCTATGTGCCGCCGCGAGCCACGGGGCCCAAGCCCGGAGCGAAGCGTGGTGTCGTCCCCGGGGCGAATGCCGCATAAGGTGATCATCGATCTGGGATGATGAAACTGAATCGCCATGCGTTCCGTGTTCGCCCCGGCATGCGCCAGGGTCTGCGAACCGAAGTGCCGATCCCGACCCGGCTTGTATCCAACGAGGAATTTCAGCCACTGCCGCAGACTGCTGCGCAGCGGGAGGTGGAGGCCCGTATCCTGGCCGAGGCAGGACGCCTGGCGCCGAGGCTGGGGCTCAGCCGGCGGGAATTCCTGCGGACGAGCGGCGGGATGGTGACGTCGTTCCTCGCGATGAATGCGGTCTTCGGTCGGTTCTTCAACGTTTCCGAAGCCGAGGCGGCAGATCAGGCGGCCGCGCAGGAACTCAAAGGCGGTCCCCTCTTCATCTTCGACGTGCAGCTTCACTATGTCGGGGCGGGATACGACCCGGCGGATGCGGAGGCTGACCGCAAAGGTGCCGTCGCCAAGGGCAATCTCCTGCGTTTGCGCAAGCGGGCGCAGCAGATGAATCCGAAGCTCGCATCCGACAGCGGCACCCTCGCTGATCTTTCGTGGCAGAACTTCATCAAGGAGGTGTTCCTCGACAGCGAGACTGCGATCGGGCTCATCTCCACGCCGCCGGGGCCTTATCCCCAGGAAGCGGTGGTCCCGCCGAAGGAAATGACGCACTTCCGCGACGAGATCAACCGTATAACGCAATCGCGCCGGATGCTGGCGCATGGCCTGGTGACGCCGCAGTTGGGTCAGACCGATCTCGACTTCATGGAGATGCAGGCGGAAACGCTGAGGGTCGACGCCTGGAAGGGCTACACCGGGTCCTGTCCCAAGGGATTCGACCGTGGCTGGTTCGTCGACGACGAGAAGATCGCCTATCCCATGCTCGAAAAGGCCCGCCAGCTCGGAATACGTCGCTTCTGCGTTCACAAGGGCCTGCCGCTCGGCCCCGTCGCCGACTACAACCATCCGCGCGATCTGATCAAGGCAGCGAAGGATTTTCCCGATATCGACTTTCTTGCCTATCACTCCGGGCTGCTGGGGGTGGCTTCGGTCAAGGAGTCCGGCGAAGTGCCCTGGACCACCGAGTTTTGCGAGATGAAGAAGAAGAATCCGGGCATCAACAACATCTACATGGAGCTGGGCTCCACTTTTGCGCAGCTGGTCACAACCAACCCCACGGCCTGCGCCCATCTGCTGGGCCAGATGATCGAAGCGTTCGGCGCGGACCATGTGCTGTGGGGGACCGACTCGATCTGGTACGGCACGCCGCAGTGGCAGATCGAAGCGTTCCGGCGTTTCGAGATTCCCGACGCACTGATCGAGACGCATGGGTACGCACCGTTAACCCGTTCGGTGAAGGAGCAGATCTTCGGCCTGAACGGTGCGCGAGTCTTCGGCGTCGACGTGAACGCCAAGCGCAACGAGATCCCGGGAGATTATCTGAGCCGGATCAGAATGGCGTATCAAGAGGAAGGCCCTAACCCGAGCCACCGCTGGTACGGCTGGATCGCCTGATGCGGGAGCGGCAAGCGATCTGGTTCAGGTAGATCAACGGTCAGTTGCGGGGGCTCATCGAATT
>JANOGH010000505.1:0-4238 GCA_031414075.1 Betaproteobacteria bacterium
GTATTTTGCGACGAGATGGATCGGGTCGTTCTCGCGCCACTTGCTCCAGCGCTTCTCGATGAGCTCGCCCGATTCGAGATTGAACGGCACGCGAAAGCCGAGCGGGGCTTTTCGGTCCGGATCGTAGGTGGCGGCCATGCAAAGGTTCATGATGCAGTGGCCTTCCGCGGTCGAGAGTTTTTCTTTCTTCCAGACGCGCGCAAGGAAGCGCCTGATGCGCCCGTCGTCCAGGCCTTCGGCGAGGCCCTTGCGGCTCGATTCGCCGCGTGCGTCGTAGGCGCCGGCGTTTCGCTTCGGCGCGCGGTGCCTGGCGAGCTCGTTGAGCGTGTTGGGCCAGTCGTGCCAGTAGACGAAATCAAAATAAGCATCACCGGAATGATCGGCAATGGCACCCCAGTACTTCGCGTGCTTCATGCCGTGGAGGATCGAGCCATAGCCGCCGGATGATTTACCGAAGCAGCCGCGATGCTCGCGGCTTGCCAGCGTGCGAAATTCGCGGTCGACGAAGGGAATGATCTCGCGCGTGAGGTAGTCCGCATAGTTGCCGATCGCCGACGAGTTCACGTACTGGTTGCCGCCCAGCGCGGTGAAGCAATCCGGAAATACAAAAATTGCCGGCCCCATCTTGTGCTCGCGGATGAGCCGCGCCGCGCGCTCCGGGACGTTGTCGCCGAACGGCTTCCAGTTGGCGTGCGAAAGACCCGAGCCGGTGAATCCGACCAGGTCGTAGAGCGCCGGGAAGCGGCGCTTGCCCGCGCCTTCGTCATACTGCGGCGGCAGCCACACCGCGAGCTTGCGCACGTGCGGGTCGCCGAACGGGTTGTCCTTGAGGATCTTTGACGCATGCTCCAGAACGACCAGTGTGCCGGAGGAGCCTTTGGGGCGTTTGAGGGCCATGGTATTCGTGTATCTGGTAGTTCAACGTTTGATAACCAACCCCTGCCCAGTCGGCAACGGCATCACGCGGTAGTGCCGCGCGTCGAACCATTGATCTTCCGCCAGCTTCTGCGGCCGATAGAAATCCGACCACTCGTAGTCGTCGAGGATCAGGATGCCGCCTGGTACCATCCGATCGAACAGGTGATCGAGCGCTGCAATCTCGGCCGGCGCCTGGTTCAGGTCGATATGCAGATAGGCGATGCGGTCGGGGCAGTCGTTTTCGAACACCTGCGGAATCAGGCCCTTGATCAACCTGACTTGCGGGTAGGCCGAAAACTTTTTCTGTACCCGTCCGTACAACGCGTGCCCGTGCTCAGGCATAGGGTGATTGTGCATTGACGGGTCGTGGTCAAAAATGTCGTAGCCCCAGAAGATTTTCGGAAACGCGGGGCCGCCCAGATAATCGACGACCGTCTTGATGCCAACCCCGGTATAGGCGCCGCATTCGACGAAATCCCCATCGAGCTGGACGCAGTGATAGGCAGCACACGCAAGGACGTATCGCCGCCAGATGATCGCCTGGTCTGCCGCGCTCTCGATGTTCGACTCCCATGCCTGTACGAATGGACGATCGTCCAGCATCGACATGTTCCTGCCCCAGGTCAGAAAGTTGTCGGCGAAGTGGTGGCCGCTGCTGCCGAGGCTGGTGATCTGTTTGGCTGCTGCCGTGACCGCCTCGGGATTCGAGGTTCCCCAGAACGTGGGAACGAAGAAATTGAACAGCCGGTCCAGCGCCGGCGTGGTCAGCTTGGGCAGCAGGCGCGTCACGTCGTCACCGACGCTTGGTGCCGCGGCCGGGACGGAGGCCGGCGCATTGGCCGGGTTGCCGCCGAAGATACGCCGGAGCACGCGAGTCAGAATCATTCGATACCTCGGGGAGGGTCCAGGACGCCGGTTGATGCGGACACGAATTCGGAACGCAGACTACACCTTGCCACGGAGAAAATAAATCTGCCCCTTACTTCACCCAACGCATCGGCTTCTCTGGGTGCGAACTTTACGGTGACCGGCGCTCAGTCAAGCTCAAGCCAGATCTCATTGCGTCGCAAGAACCACGGCTTCCAGGGAGGGTCATATCGGGCCCACATTGGTTCGCCATGCCACTGCAGGCCAATTTGTTCAAGGCTGTCTTTCAATTTCTTCAAGTTCTCTTCGTAGCGGGTCTGTGACCATGTTCCGGAGTATCCAATAACCGCAACTGTTCGGGCCGGGATCGCCCGGAGCGTGACTCGCGAATCGATCGGCTCCGGAAGGGTTTCCAGCGTCCATTCTCCGGGCATCGCGAATTGAATGAGATAACCGCCGGCGCTTGGGCTTTGCGCCACCGGTGCTGTCATCGCAATCCTGGTGGGCGTTTGCGCCACGGGAGCGGTCATCTCGATTTTGCGCGACCCTTTGTTCTGTCCGAAAATGTACCCCGCCAGGATGCGAAAACCCTGGCTCCCCGCCTCTTTGGCTGTTGCGCTGACAACAGTTTCCGCCACCAAATAGGACTCGTACCGGCGCACCTCGACGGTGTCGACCGTGCGGAGCAACGTGTATCGGGGCTCGTCAATTGCCATGGCGGGACTCCAGGTGACAAGCAAGAGGCAGGCGGCCAGATATTGATATCGATTCATCAAACTGCTCAAGGAGGCTACAGTGATAAGAGTGAACATGCCGGCCTTGGGTCACACGCGAGCATGCTGGTCAAGGTTCGGCAGCAACCGAGAAAACAGGTTGCCTGGCGCGCTCCCGAGTTGTGGGTGTGACCTGAGATTCTTGTTTTGGTTTCGGACATGATCGAGATGAGCACTGGTGTCGAGATTCAGTTGGTCCTTAGAGAGCTGTTTCGCTCTCAACGCTTCGCGGTGCTGGCGACCGACAACCGCGGGCAACCCTTCGCCAGCCTGATGGCGTTCGCCGCAACGGAAGACCTGGGACAGATAGTGGTCCTGACCGAGCGGACTGCGCGCAAATTCGCCAACCTCGAGGCGAACCGTCGGGTCGCCCTTCTGATCGACGACCGCGAGAACAAGGGCTCGGACACGCAGGATTCGGTGGCGGTAACCGCGATCGGGGAAGCGGAGGAAGTGGGCCCTGAGGCAGGCGCTCCCCTGCTGCAACTCTACCTGGCTCGCCACCCCTATCTGGCTGCATTCGCGGCATCTCCCACATGCGCCATCGTACGGGTGAAGGTCAGTTCTTACCAGGTGGTTTCTCGCTTCCAGGAGGTCGTCGAATGGCGCGTCGGATCGTAGCGGCACCCGTCCCGATCCCGGCTTGCTTCGCCGCCTGTGTCCGTCCTCTGCATAGTACGGTTCGATGACTCTGCTTCAGTCGGGCGTGGCATTTGCTTATCGTACGATAGGGCCGTTTAGCTCTTGGATAAGCGCCCTGACGCAACGACGCAGTTGATCCTTCCAGGACGGTTATTGCAGAGGGCGGCGGTGCGAGTATTGCCGTCGAGTAGGTACGATTACCTGCGAGGGCTTCTGCTGCGCGATTTCGCGGTGTTGTGCTCGCAAACGCCTCAGCGCCTTCCTTCTTGTCGTTGCTTGCCGACATTACGACCGGCCTGGCGCGGGTGCCATATGCATTGGCCCGTAGTGACCGGCAGTACTGGAACCGCGCCAAACCATCGCCATTGGCCGGACGCGCAGAAAGAGCACAAAATGAAATTCCTATCATTGGGCGGTGAGCCGATGCGATTGCCGAATCGATCTTGCGTTGTACTGGTGACTTGCGCGATGTTGGCAGCACTGTTAATGCACGGGTGTGGCGGTGGTGGCGACGCCGCCGGAGGTAGTCCGCCACCCGCGGGTAGTCCACTCCCCGTGGCCGACACAACGGCACCGAGCGTCCCGCAGAACCTAGTGGCGACGGCCATCAGCACGACGCAAGTGAATCTCACCTGGTCGGCATCGACGGACAGCGGCGGTACGGGTCTCGCGGGCTATCGCGTCCTTCGCGGTGGCGTCGAGATCGCGACAACGGCACAGACCAACTTCAGCGACACGGGTCTGACCGCCAACACGGCATATGCCTACACCGTACGGGCGTACGACAACGCTACGCCCGCAAACGTCTCGGCGAATTCTTCTCCACCCGCCAACGTGACGACGCTCGCGCTCGACAACACGGCTCCCACGGTCCCTCAGAGCCTGGTGGCGACGGCTGTTAGCTCGACGCAAGTGAATCTCACATGGTCGGCATCGACGGACAGCGGCGGCGCGGGTCTCGCGGGCTATCGCGTGCTGCGAAGTGGTACACAGATCGCGCGACGCGGCCGTGCAGCAACTCGGCGCTGGCGCGCACCT
>JANOGH010000506.1:0-4632 GCA_031414075.1 Betaproteobacteria bacterium
TTTGCACTGCAATAAACTGAGGCCGGAACGTTATCGCTATAGCGGCCGCACGAGCAGGAAGGGTGGGGATTCGTCCCCACCCTTTTTTCTTGTCAGCGAATTGGCTATCGAGATCGTTAATTCATTCTTCAGGATGAGACACCCAAGAAAGTCTTCGACGTGAAGTCGACGTTCAGCAATATCTGCGGCTTCTGCCTTGAGGATTCCGGGCGCCATGCAGGCAGCGTATCGCGAGACTCGATTTAAGACTTCTCGTTTGCCGGGGACACGATCCCGTCATTTTTTTGGCTTACCGATCATGTAACAACTCCTGTTACCCTCCAAATCCTCATTACCGACCGTTGCCATTGCCGCGCATCTGCATGCTATCGTCCGACGGTCGCATCTTCACTGAGCACTTTCCTGGCACACCGACCGACAGAAACACCCAACCCGCGCGGGGCCTTGGTGGATGCAAATGTGGCAACTCGTTCCTTGTAGTCGAAAATGAGGAGGAATACATTTGCTTTGGATTTCCCGGCCGTACACAGTTTGGAACAAGCAGATAGCAGGCAAATGCGTTGCCGGGGCGATCTGCCTGCCTGCGGTAGTACCCAATCCTCGAAGTTGAAACCAAGATAATCGGGAGAGAGTTATGAAACGATGGACATATTCCGTGGTCGCGAAGGCCCTGTCCGCAGCTGCAGTCATCGGGTTCGCCGCCCAAGTCATGGGAGCAGAAGTCACTTGGGACCGTTTGGTGAACGCCGACAAGGACGCAAACAACTGGCTGATGTATCACCAGTCTTTCAAGGGTTGGCATTACAGCGGCCTGGATCAAATCAACGCCAACAATGTCAAAGATCTGCATGTCGCCTGGCTGCACACACCTTCTGCCTCCAAGCGCGGCATCCAATCATTCCCCGTCGTAGCGGACGGGATTCTGTACTACACCAGTTCAACAGGCCAAGTGTGGGCTCTAGATGGCGCGAGCGGTGCCGTGATCTGGCGCTATAAAGCCAAGATCGACTGGGAGCGCGCCGAGAGCAATCCCCACGGCACCTTTCCCTACAATCGCGGAGTAGCCATTGCGTACGGCAAAGTTTATACCGCCACGGTAGATGGCCGCTTGGTCGCGCTTGATGCCAAGACCGGAAACGTTGTCTGGGACAACATGATTCTCACCGTTGAGAAGGGCAACAAGGGCTTCACTGGCGCCCCGCTGGTCGTGAAGGACAAGGTCATCATCGGTTCGAATGGCGGTGAGCTGTCCGGCTGCTGCGGTCCGATTTTCGCAGTCAATGCGCAAACTGGCGAAGTGGCCTGGCAATTCGACACCATCGGTGGCGATGAGCGTTCCCGTGCCTCTTGGGGCAATGACTCCTGGAAAGTCGGTGGTGGCGGCGGCTGGATGACGGGTTCGTACGATGCCAAGACCAACACGGTGTGGTGGGGCACGGCCAATCCGGCGCCCGACTATGACTGGATTGGCGCAAACTGGAAGACCGATGGTCCACGTCCGGGTGAAAATCTGTACAGCTCGTCCGTTGTGGTGCTCGATGCCGACTCCGGCGAATTGAAGTCCTACTTTCAGGAAATGCCACACGACGCCTGGGACTTCGATAGCGCTGTCGGTGAATTCATGACTCTGGAAAAGGGCGGCAAACGTTACATGCTGCATCCGAACAAGGGCGGTATCATCTTCGTCTACAACGCAGATCAAATTGGCGGTGGCAACCAGCTGAAGGTGGAAAACGCCTACATGCTCGGTGAAACCTACAACTACATCAAGGGCGTCGATCCGAAGACCGGCCAACTCATCGGCCGTCGCGAGCTGCCAGAGGGCAAGCACACCAACGTGTGCCCGGCCATCGATGGCGCCATCAGCTGGAACACCGGTGCTTACAATCCCGGCACGGGCCTGTTCTACAAAGTCGGCCAGGAATGGTGCTTCGACATCGAAGTCGTGAAGGCGGATCGTCCGGCCGACTATTCCGGCCTGGCCTACTTCGGCGCTTCGTGGACTGCGACGCACCCGCAAGGCAAGCAGGCATACGGCCATGTCACCGGCCGTGACCCGCTGTCCGGCAAGATCAAGTGGCGCACCGAGTTCAAGTACCCGCCGCTGGCCTCGCTGCTGTCAACCAAGGGTAATCTGGTGTTCGTGCCCGGTGCCGACGGCAACTTCCATGCGCTCGATGCCCGCACCGGCAAGGAACTGTGGAAGAACAACAACGGTATCGGCCACCACGGCGGCGTCATCTCGTACATGGCAGGCGGCAAGCAGTACATCGCCGTTGTCGCCGGTTGGGGCAGCCACGTTTCAGGCAACTATGGCCCGCTGTTCGGCCATCCGTTCACCGAAATGCCGACCGACGCCGGTCAGTTGATCGTGTTCAGCCTGTAATCGAATTTCTGAAGTAAAGCGTTAATGGCGGGCGGGGGAGCGATCCCCCGCCCGCTTTGTTAAGAGAACGCACCGCCATTTGCGGAGAACCAAATGAAAGCCTCACGCAGTACCAATATCGCCCTTGCCCTGCTGGTCAGTCTGGTTTCGCCGTCTGCCTTTGGCGGAGATCCGACCGATACGGCGGCTGCAACGATCGACGAAAAATTCGGCGGGAGCGTCAAGAAGCTGTTTGCCACGAAATGCAGTTGGTGCCATCAGGGTTACGGCATGAAGCAGGCCGACGGTCCGAAGCTTGCCGGCACCGACAAGACGGTGGCGCAGGTCATGGCGCATATCATGAACGGCAAGTCGCCAATGCCCGGCTTCAAAACCCAGCTCAAGTTTGAGGAAGTCCAGGCGCTCGCCGAATACATCAAGGCGCTGCCCGCGAACTAGCCTCCAGGCGGCTCTCTGTGTGAGGCTCGATAGGTGCCCACCTTCGACCCACACGAAAGTCGGATTAACCCCAAAAAGGGCAGCCCGGCCCGCCCTTTTGTTCAATCGGAACGCTGAAGCTCCATCCTCGCGCCGAAACCGGCATGCTTGCCGTTGCCGCGCAGTTGCTTGCCACCCGCTCCCAGTTGAAGCTTCATCGTCAGCACCGCGCCATTGGCGCCGGTTGCGCTGAACGCGAACACTATGCCGTCGAACGACTGCTTTGCAAGCGGTACCGGCTGTGACCCGAATTCTTCGAGATTCGTGAGTACGATGTTTCCGGACCCATCCTCGGCAATCTCCATAGCCACCAATCCACTGCTCATGCCGATATACCATGGACCTTTCCACGAGCCCTGCAACGCGCCCGGTTCGGCAACCGCCGCCCCGGCGAAGAAAATTGTCATCGCCATTGCGGCGAGCCGTATTGCTTTCATCTTGCCCTCCGGCAGTGGGATCCCCATGCGTAATTCTAACCGCAGACCTGCCCACGATGCCTTGCGGTAAAGATGCCCGTAGGAAGCATGAACGGATCGTCCTTATATAATGTCCTCCCAACTGGACAGCCCGCCATCAGAATGAATTTCTGCAGCGCCTGCGGCGCACGCGTCGAACATCGCGTCCCACCCGGCGACAGCCTTGCCCGCCACATTTGCACCAACTGCGGGATCATCCATTACGAAAATCCAAAAATGGTGGTGGGATGCATTCCCGAGTGGGAAAACAGCATCCTGCTGTGCCGTCGCGCCATCGAACCTCGCCTTGGGCTTTGGACCGTGCCCGCGGGCTTCATGGAAAACGGGGAAACCACTGCCGAGGGCGCAATGCGCGAGACCCTCGAAGAAGCCAACGCCAAGGTCGAAATCCTGGGGCTGTACGCCCTGTTCAATATTCCGCACATCAACCAGGTGTACATGCTGTTTCGTGCCCGGCTTCTCGATCTTGATTTCAGTGCAGGGGCGGAGACCCTGGAAACAGAGCTGTTCGAGGAAGAGCGGATTCCCTGGGATCAGATCGCTTTCGTTACCGTCCGGCGCACGCTGAGACACTACTTCAACGACCGCCGTGCCGGCGAGTTCCATTTCCACATCGGAACCATCGAGCCGATGCCCACGCCCCCTACGACTTAAAGCCAGCCAGCCACGGGCCGGCAATAAGAGCGTTGACGCAAATACCCTACGTGCGTAGCACGTCGGAGTGCCCTTTTAGGACGCAGAGGAAAGGCAAGAGAGGACGCGAAGGAAGACAAAAAAGGCGGGCGTGATTCTTGGAGCCGAGCCACATGTGGGAATTGGCATCGGATGAAACAGACATTGCGGGATTGAATCACGATCTGTTCTGCGCGCTTCAAGGCACGATTTTCAGTTTCTGCGGAGAAAAAAGAGTTCTAGCAGTCGCGAATCCATCTGTCAGCCAACGTCCGCGTATTGGAAATTTTGGACAGGCGAGCGACAGGAAAAAACCGGCCAAAGCGGTCATTGAAGAGCCAGACTCCACGCGAGATTGGAGGTTCGCACGATACAATCTTACTGGCATGATCGAGAGGAGGGAGAAATGCCAAGCCGACGACTGCAACTCGCCAAGCTCACCCGTCCACGCCTGCACAGCGCAGTTGCTCGCGTGCGGCTGTTCAACCTCCTCGATGACAACAGCGAGCACGGGCTTATCTGGTTAGCAGGGCCTCCCGGAGCGGGCAAGACGGCTTTGGTGGCCTCCTGGCTGTTGCAAAAAAGAATCCGAAAACCAAGACGGAAAAACTGAAATTCAAT
>JANOGH010000507.1:0-4627 GCA_031414075.1 Betaproteobacteria bacterium
GCGAAAGCAGCATGACGAACGGAGACCACATCCAGATATCGGTCAGCGCAACCGCATAGAGCGCGACCTCGGCGTTCGACAGCCACGCGAAATCGCCCAGGCCAAGCACGTAATTGATGATGCCCCAGGAGGGGCTGTAGAGAAGCTGCCAGAACAGGCCGACCACCGCCATGGACATCATCATCGGCAGCAGCAGCAAGGTCGTGACCAGCCCTTTGGCCGGCACCTGGCGGTTGAGCAGCAGGGCCACGCCGAAGCCCACCAGCACCTGGCCTCCCACGGACACCAGCACGTACTTGGCCGTGATCGTAAAATTGGTCCAGATATACGGATCGGCGAGCAGTTCGCGATAGTTTTCCAGCCCGATAAAATTGGCTGGTGCCGAAGTCGACGCGCGGAAATCGGTGAACGAGTAGCCGAGCGAGTAGATCAGCGGAAAAATGTTGAAGACGATCAGAAAGATGATCGTCGGGATGATGAACAGGTTGCGGATGGCGATATCGCTCAAGCCCCGCCTCGCCGAAGCGGAGCCAGGATCGAGCCTGGCCAACATCGAACTCTCCTCCATCTGCAACGGCCGTTAGGGTGTTGTCACCGTCGCATCACACAAAAACCGGGGAGGGCCGGAACCCTCCCCGCCGATCACAAGCGGTTTACTTGAGATAGCCCGCCTTGCGGAAGGTCTTGTCCCAGTCGCTGGCAATCCCGGCCATCGCCTCTTCGGCAGTACCCTTGTTGCCGACAATGAAGGGATGCAGGCGCTTGTTCATCGAATCGAGCAGTTCCGCATACTCCGGCACCGCCCAGAAATCCTTGACCATGAACATGGTCTCGTAGAATGCCTGGTTATACGGCGTCGCCTTGCGGAATGCTTCCGACTGCAGCACCTTGGCGTTGCAGGTATAGCCACCGAGGTCGGCCCACTTTTGCTGCACGTCTTCCTTGATGAACCACTCCAGGAACTTCATCGACTCGGCTTGTTTCTTCGAGTACTTGATGACCGAGATGCCCTGGCCGCCGAGCGCAGCGAAGCGTTTGCCCGTGGGACCGGTCGGGTTCGCGAAGTAGCCGGTTACCTTGGCGTTCTTGTTGGTCGCCGGATTCGTCAGCGCCGGGAAGAAAGCGAAGAAGTTCATGCACATCGCCGCCAGGCCTTCAGTGATCGCCTGGTTGTTTTCCATGAAGAACACCTTGCCCCAGCCGGGCGGGGTGTACTTGTACAACTCCTTGTAGAACTTCAGCGCGTCCACCGCGACCTTGCTGTCGATGATGCCCTTGACCTTGTAGGTGCTGTAGTCGCCCAGTTCGCCGCCGAATCCGAACAGCACGTTCTCATAGCCCATTACCAGGGCGTCGTAGCTGTTGTCGGTGTAGATGGCGATGCCATAGCGCTTCTGGTCGGGACGATGGAAGAACTCGGCGATGTCGCGCATATGCGCCCAGGTCTTCGGCACCCCGAGGTCATAGCCGTATTTCTTCTTGAAAGCGGCCATTTCCTTGGGATCTTCGAACCAGTCCTTGCGATAAGACCACCCGGTCGCATCACCTTCCAGCGGCACGGCCCAGTACTTCTTGCTGCCCTTGGGATACTCGGCATAGCCTGCGACGGTAGCGGGCGCCATGCTCTTGTCCACGCCGTGCTTCGCGAAGAACCCGGTGAGATCCACATAGTGACCGGCGGTCGAGCCTGCACCCAGCCATTGCGAGTCGCCGACCACCATGTCGTAGGCATCGCCGCGGGCGGCGAACTCGCGGAAAGCCTTGGTCTGAAAGTCGGGCCAGGGTGTGGTTTCCACCTTGACCGTGACGCCGGTCTGCTTCTCGTAGTCCTTGACCAGTTCCTGCAGGTAGTTCGCCGGGTCCCACTGCGCCCACAGGATGGTCAGACTTTCCGCCGCAAGCGCCGTGCTGCCGGCAAGCGCGAGAACAGCGCCGGCCAGCAGGCCGGACCATTTTTTATTGCTCATCATTTGCTCCTCCGTATTGGTCTGTAGCTATTGCGGCCATCCGTCCCGGATTGCAAACGGCCGGCCGCTCCTCGACACCGAACCCTGCCACGGTCATATCGCCGTGTCCCAACAAACTGCCGTGTCTATTTTAACTTCATGTTGGTCTTCTTTTTCAACAACGCGCCCGCAGCGGGCACGCCATTTTTCCTTCTTGCCGCGGCCGCCGGAACTCGCGCCACAGCCTTGCCATTTTCGGCAACCGCCGCCTGGATTAACGCACGGCAGGTCCACAGCGCCACGTCCTCGGCGCGCTTGCGGTCAAGGCCCCAGATGTCCTTCAGCACAACGAAGGCCTCGGTACCGAACACCAGCGACAGCGACTGCTTGAGCCGTTCGAAACCACCGCGGCCCAACCTGCCCTGCAGCGGCGACACCGCCGAATTCAGCAAACCGATGCGATGCCCGCGCACCATCGGCGCTTCATCGCCGAACAACCCGGCATGCCGGCGCGCCCACTGGTCCAGCGCCAGCCGCAACGCCGCCCTCAGCGTGGCTTCGTAGCTCTCCATGCGCGGATAGGCAAAGGTCACCAGCTCGGTGATTCGCTCCTGCGCATCCGTGGATTCCGATGTCCACGCCAGGATCGGCCCCAGCGCCTGGTCAACGGCCGCCTGGATCAGGGCCGACTGGGACGGAAAGTAACGATAGGCCGTCGCCCGCGAAACCTGTGCCGCTTGTGCCACGTCGCTGACCGACGGAATCAGGCCATCCTGCATCAGACGCATGGCGGCATCCAGCATCATCTTGCGCATCCGCGCACGCGGCCCCCTGTCGGCCTGCGCTTTGGCGTCGGTACGTGCCTTGTCCTCTGTGTTAATCCTGGGGTGCCGTTCTTGACCTGAGACTAGCATCTCACTACGATACCAGCGTCTTACGACAAAAACAAACGCGATGAAGCGGATTTACGTCGTCGGCACGGCGGATACCAAAGGCCCGGAGCTGCAGTACGTCAAATCGCTGATCGACGCAGCGGGCGCCCCTGCGGTCCTCGTGAACGTCGGCATCAAATCACCCCAGGTTGCAGTCGACGTGGCCGCAGCCGATGTCGCCGCGTGTCACCCGCGCGGCGCGCACTTCGTGCTCGGCGGCGACGACCGCGGCCTGGCGGTCGAAGCCATGGCCGAGGCTTTTGCGCGCTACATCAACGCGCGGGACGACATCGCCGGGGTGATCGGCCTGGGTGGCGGCGGCGGCACTTCGATCGTCACGGCCGGCATGCGCCGGCTGCCGGTGGGCATGCCGAAATTGATGGTGTCCACGCTGGCTGCCGGCGACGTCGGGCAGTTCGTCGGCGCAACCGATATCACCATGATGTATTCGGTTACTGATGTGGCGGGCCTGAACCGCATCAGCCGCGTCGTGCTCGGCAATGCCGCGCACGCGATGGCCGGCATGGCGATGCACAAGCTGCCCGATGCGCAGGCCAGGCCTGCCATCGGCCTGACCATGTTCGGCGTCACCACGGCCTGCGTGACGCAGGTCGTCTCGCAGCTCGATAAGGAATTCGATTGCCTGGTGTTCCACGCGACGGGCTCCGGCGGCCAATCGATGGAGAAACTCGTCGATAGCGGCATGCTGGTCGGCGTCATCGACGTCACCACCACCGAGGTCTGCGATCACCTTGTCGGCGGCGTGCTGAGTGCCGGCCCCGACCGGCTCGGGGCCATCGCGCGCAGCCGGATTCCGTATGTCGGCTCGGTCGGCGCGCTCGACATGGTGAACTTCTGGGCCCTGGAAACGGTGCCGGAGCGGTTCCGTGAGCGCAAGCTCTACAAGCACAACCCGAACGTCACGCTGATGCGCACCACGGCCGAAGAATGCCGGGCGATCGGCCAATGGATCGCGGAAAAACTCAACGCCTGCGAGGGCCCCGTGCGTTTTCTGATTCCCGAGCAAGGCGTGTCCGCGCTGGATGCGCCGGGCCAGGCATTTCACGATCGCGAAGCCGATGCCGCGCTGTTCGACGCCATTGAAAAATCATTGAAGCAAACCGCATCGCGCCGCCTGACGCGCCTGCCCTTGCATATCAACGACCCGGAGTTCTCCGCCGCACTGGTGCGGAATTTCCGGGAGATATTGCCTAAGGAATCTCTGAACATGTGTCTTCCCCGCGAAAGCGGGGAACCAGTTTTCTTTACAGAACATGGATTCCCGCTTTCGCGGGAATGACAAATCAGGACATGTTCAGAGGTTCCCTAACCTGGATGATTCACGAACCCCGAATGGTTGCGGACACACTGTCGGGTACTTTCATAGTATTCATGAATAATGCGGGCTAAGTAAGTAAGCCAAACTGCACCCGTCTTGTCAGGTCAATACGAAGAAAGAGGATTCGAAACAATGCCTGCAATCGCAAGAAAACAAATACTCGAGAAGTTCCGCGACATGGTGGCGAGGCGCGTACCGATCGTCGGCGGTGGCGCCGGCACCGGGCTCTCCGCCAAGTGCGAGGAAGCCGGCGGCATCGACCTGATCATCATCTACAACTCCGGGCGCTACCGCATGGCCGGGCGCGGTTCCGCGGCAGGCCTGCTCGCCTACGGCAACGCCAACGAGATCGTCAAGGACATGGCGCGCGAGGTGTTGCCGGTAGTGCGGCACACGCCGGTGCTGGCTGG
>JANOGH010000508.1:0-1926 GCA_031414075.1 Betaproteobacteria bacterium
GGTGATCAGCGCGGCGCACTGGATCCTCGGCCTCGCCGTGCCGGCCCTGCTGGTCTGGCATGTTGTTTCCGGCCGGAAGCAGACCCGAATCACAGAAACGCCGCGCGAGCATACGGAGAACGACACATGAGTCTGGATATCCGCTGGTTGGTGCCGGCGGCGATTTACGCGGTTGCGCCGCAGTGCATCGCCGCCAAGTACATGAGCGTGGACCAGGCGCGGGCGCTGATCTTCCCGCTGGCGGACGAGTACGTCGCGAAGCCGGTGCAACTCACGTCGGAGCAGATGCGGGACATCGACAAGCTCTCGGGGGTGCCCGGGCGCAGCGCGCAGCAGCAGGTCTGGCAGGCTCTGTCCAAGGGCAAGATGATCGGATGGTTCTTCGTCGACCAGGTGATCGGCAAGCATGAACTGATCACTTACGCGTTGGGAATCAACGCCGATGGCAGCGTACGCCAGTTCCAGATCATCGAGTATCTCGAAGCCTACGGCTCCCAGGTGCGCTATCTGAATTGGCGCGACCAGTTCGTCGGCAAGACCGTCGAGAGTCCGCTGCGGGTCGACACCGATATCGGCAACATCAGTGGCGCGACCCTTTCGGTTCGCCATTTGACCAATGGTATCAAGCGACTTCTTTTCCTCCACCAGTCCGTCCTGCGCTGAATCGTTGCGCTTGCGTCCCGCGATGGGGACGCTGGTTCACGTTTGCGCTTCGGGCCCCGGGAACGCCGCGCAGCGGGCGGTCGATGCCGCGCTGGCCACCGTCGAGCGCATCGAGCGCCTGATGAGTTTCCATGATCCGGAGAGCGAGCTGTCGCGGCTGAACCGCGAGGCGGGGCGCACGCCGCAGACGGTGCATCCCTGGACCTGGGCCGTGCTGCGACGCGCGTTGTGTATCGCCGAGGCAAGCGCCGGCCTGTTCGACATCACCATTGCGCCGCTGCTGGTGCGCGAAGGCCTGCTCCCCGGCACGGCGGATGCATCACTGCAGTGTGGCAACTGGCGGCATATCGTCCTGCTGCCGGATTGCAGGGTTTTCCTCGAGCGCCCGATGCTGCTCGACTTGGGCGGCATCGCCAAGGGCTTTGCGGTCGACCGCGCGATTCACGAATTAAAGCGAGGAGGGTGCACCCAGGGGGTAGTGAACGCGGGCGGCGACCTGCGCCGCTTCGGACGCATTCCCCAGCCGATCCATCTGCGCCGCCGCGACGGGCTGGTGCAGGTGGCCGAACTGCGCTGCGGCGCGATCGCCACATCCGCCCGGCATGTCGTGCACGCCGAGCGCCTCGCGCAGCCGCTCGGCAGCATATTCGATCCGCGCACACACCGCGTCTGGAACGGAAGCGGGGCGGTGATGGTCGCAGCGCCGAGTTGCGTGATCGCCGATGCGCTCACCAAGGTGGCGGCGCTCGCGGGCCCCGCCTGCGAACCCCTGCTGGCGCGTTTTGGTGCGCGGGCGCTGTGGGACACCGATCCGGCATACCTCGAGGCCCGGTAGGTTCGGCGGGGCGCGTACCCGCGCAGCTTTCCTGAAGCCCCGCTTTCCCCTATGATTCCCTGTCGGAGGGTCGTTGTAGGTATTTTCAACCTCTTCCCGGAATTTCCGGGTGGGCAAACCCGAGTCTCCCGGACTCGCAGCCGGAACACACCCGCTTTCAATAACGCGCTCAACTAATCGGCGAAAGGAAAAATCATGAGGCTTTATTACCATCCTGCATCGACCACCAGCCGGATCGTCCAGCTTTTTGCGATGGACCAGGGCGTCGATCTCGATTACAAGGTTGTCGATCTGTTCACCGGCGAGCATCTCAAGCCCGAGTTCGCCAGGATCAACCCCAATTGCCTCGTCCCGGTGCTCGAGGATGGGGACTTCCGCCTGACGGAAAGCTCCACGATCGTCAAATACCTCGCCGACAAGGTGGGTTC
>JANOGH010000509.1:0-11852 GCA_031414075.1 Betaproteobacteria bacterium
GTCGTATGCGACTTCGATGCCCACGCCGGCGAGTTGCCTGCGTTCGTCCGAGTCTTCGTCGAGGATGGGGTTGGTGTTGTTGATGTGGATGAGGATCTTGCGCGACGCCTTCAGCGGCTTGAGCACCTCGATCATGCCGCCGGCGCCTGATTGCGGCAGGTGGCCGATGTCACGGGCGTGCTTCTTGGAGAGCCCAAGCTTGATCATTTCGTCGTCCGTCCAGAATGTGCCGTCCACCATCAGCACATCCGCCTCCTCAAGGAATGGCTTGAGGTGGGGCTCGATCTCTCCCAGTCCGGGTGCATAGAACAACACCTTACCCGAGCGCGGGTCGGTGATGCGCATGCCGATGTTGTCGCCTTCAAGGGGCTTGTCCCGGTGCGGCGAATAAGGGGGCGCATTGCTTTTCGACGGTACCGCGGTGAAGGAGAGTTCCTCGGCGCCAATCACCGGGAAACTGTTACCGCGCCCGGTCGGAACCTTGTGCCAGTTTACGCGGCAATAGTGATCGAGAATCTTGAACAGGGGATTGCCCGTGCTCAGGTCCTCGCGCACCATGTCCGTGCAATAGATTTCCAGCGGACGTCCTTCACGCAGCATCAGCAGGCCGGTGGTGTGATCGATTTGCGCATCCATCAGCACGACGGAACGGATGGCCGTATCGCGTATGGTGCACGCGGGTTGCAGTTCCGCAAAACTCTTGACCTGCGCGAGCAGGTCGGGAGACGCGTTGAACAGTATCCAGTTGACGTCGTCAGCGCTGACCGCGATTGAAGATTGCGTGCGCGGGGTTGCGCGCAGGCTGCCCTTGCGCACGCCGTCGCAGTTGCGGCAATTGCAGTTCCACTGCGGGAACCCTCCGCCTGCCGATGCACCCAATACCCTTATTCTCATCGCCGTCGGTTATCTGAAATGCCTTGCAAGAAAGACAAAAGCCCCGTGATGGGGCTTTTGTCTTAGCCCAACGCTGCTGATCAGCGGCTGGCGATGTACATCGTGACTTCAAAGCCGAAACGCATTTCGGTGTACTCGGGCTTGCTCCACATAATTTTTCTCCAGAAGTTTAGGTTGTAGAATCAACGGGATGTTTCCCGATCGCTGCTGAATCATCGAACTCGATCCGGTGCTGGCTTAGCAACGACTACAGCGTTCGATGAGTCGTCGCCATTGTCTGGAATGTCCGGGCTTCCGGCCCCTAGGAAAATCACCAATTCGGCGTCATGATTTTCATTAGTTTGGCGGCCCAACTTTACTTACCCGAACGGCTTGCACTACCCTTTGGGCATGTCTGACACCGCTCTCGACAGAGGTATTTATTTTCCCTCGCCAATGACCGACTGGTACCGCGCGCGTCCCTTCAAGGTGGCGTTCGCTGTGTCGGTGGTGATTCACGCGACTTTGATCGCCTTTATACCCGGTTTCCGCTCCGTTCAGATCGAGACGCCGCGGGTATTGGAAGTGCAGATCGTCGCGGAGGCCGTACCCCCTATTCCACGCATCCAGGAGCACCCGGTTGTTCAGCAGAAGACCATGGAGCCTGAGGTTGAACCCATTCCCGAACCGGTGATGCGGCAACCCCAAACCGAGCCGATACGCGAACCCGTGGTACGACAGCCGCAACCCGAGCCGCCTCCGGTGCCTCGCACAGAAATCATGCAGGCGCCGCGTGCTGAACCGAAGCCGGAGTTCGTGGTGCCCAAGCCCGAATTGCGTCCTGAACCAAAGGCCGAGCCCAGAGTGGAGGCCAGGCCTGAACCGAAAATCGAGCGCCGGCCGGAGCCGCAACCCGAGCCGCGCACCGAGATCAGGCCGGAGCCGCAAACCATTCCGCGCGAACCGCCACCGGCCGTCCAGCCTCGAGTCGAACCCTCTGTTGTCGCGCCGGCTGTCGTGCCGGTGCCGCCACCGGTTGCGACAGCGCCAGCCCCGCCGGTTGTGGCGCCGCAACCGCAACCATCCGCGCCCAGGATAGACGAAGCGCATGAAAATCGATTACTGGTGACCTATGGACAATCAATATCGAAGGAAATAAAACGCTACCAGAAGTATCCCGCGCAGGCGCTGCGTCGAGGCTGGGAGGGAACCGCGGAAGTTCTGCTGCAAATTGCGGCCGACGGCAAGGTGACTGGCATCACGCTGGGCAAGAGCAGCGGACAGACCAGTCTCGACGAAGAGGCGCTAGCAATGGTGCGCCGTGCTTCCTCCCCGTTACCGCAAGCGCCACCGGATCTTCGCGGCCGCGCGCTGGTCGTATCCGTTCCGATCGTTTTCAGGCTGCAGAACTCCTGATAGCTTCTAATTTCACTTCGGCATGGTTGTAGACCCAAGCCAAGCCCTCGGCGAAGCTTTTTATCCGCCGATCGAGCCTTACTGTCGCGACCTGCTCGATGTCGGCGGCGGACATCGTGTCTATTATGAGGAAAGCGGAAATCCGCGCGGATTTCCGGTGATTTTTGTTCATGGCGGTCCGGGCAGCCAGTCGCGTCCCGTGCATCGCAGATTCTTCGATCCCGATTTTTATCGCGTGATCTTGTTCGATCAGCGTGGTTGCGGCCAGAGCACTCCGCTTGGTTCGCTTGCCGCTAACACGACGTCGCATCTGATTGCCGACATGGACAGGTTGCGGCGGCATCTGAACGTCGCACGCTGGTTGTTGTTCGGTGGTTCGTGGGGCAGCACGCTGAGCCTTGCCTATGCGCTGTCGCATGCTGATCATGTCTCCGGGATGATATTGCGCGGCGTGTTTCTCGGCAGTCGTGCGGAAGTGGACTGGTTTCTGTCCGGCGTCCGCGGCTTCATTCCAGAGGCCTGGGCGGAATTTGCCGTCAACGCCGTTGAGCCTCTTGTCGAACACTATCGCCGCCAGACAGATGATCCGGGGCAGGAAGTCGCGTTGGCAGCGGCGAGGCGCTGGTGCGACTATGAAGCGAGAGTCATGGAACCCGCAAACGCGTCGGCGTCCGCAGGCGCGGGGGCGGCGCAGGAAATTCTGGCACGAGTGCGGGTTCAATTGCATTTCCTTGCCAACGACTTCTTCCTGCAACCGAATGAATTGCTTGATAATCTCTGGCGGCTAGGAAGCAAGCCTTTGATCATTGTGCAGGGAAGAATGGATATGGTCTGTCCCCCCGTGACCGCGGCTGCTGTAGCGCAAGGTATCGAGGGCGCCGAACTGCGTATGGTCGCCGACGGTGGTCATTCAGCACTGCAACCGGAAATTGCGGCGGAGTTGTGCGCTGCGACGCGGCGCATGCGTGCTCGTTTCCAGCCGTGAATCGATGCGCAATATGAGCTTGCGCTTTCGAATCAACCTGGTCATCACCCTGGTGATCGTCGCCTTTACCATCGCGACCGGAAATCTGCTGATCGAGGAAACCCGGCGCTCGATCCGTGAGGAAATGGAGGCGGGAACCCGGATTACCGCGCAGTTGCTGGAAACGGTGATCGTGAACACGCGTCCCAACATTCAGGAAGCGTCCCACAATCAAATCCTGTTGTCCTTCCTGCAGCGGGTGGGCAGGGTGAGGGCTAACGAGATCAGGCTCTACGATGGCAATGACAATCTTCTCTATACTTCGCCACCGCCGGTCTACAAGCGCGGGCGCTGGGCGCCGCAGTGGTTTACCGATCTTGTCAAACCCCGGTTAAGTGACTTCCGCTTGAATCTTCTGAATGGAAGCGTGGTCGTAACACCGGACCCGTCCCGCTCCGTGCTCGACGCATGGGATGACTTCAAACAGTTTTTCTGGCTCATGCTCGGTTTCTTCGTATTCGTCAATGTCATCGTATTCTGGCTGCTGGGGCGTTCGTTGCGACCCGTCGGAGAAGTCCTGGGTGGATTGTCGCTGATGGAAAAAGGACGCTTTGAAACACGCCTGCCGCTCTTCGGCTCGTCCGAATTCGATTCGATCGGCCACGTCTTCAACCGCATGGCGCAGACCCTGGAAGAGAGCCTGGCCGAAAACCGACGGCTCGCGCTGGTGGCCAGGCAGTCCAGCGATGCGATCATCATTCATGATCTGGAGGGGCGGATTTCCTTCTGGAACCCTGCGGCCGAGCGGATGTTCGGCTACCGCATGGAGGAGATCGTGGGACGCTCGGCCACACTGTTGACCACTCCGGAGCGGCATGCAGAAGTTCAGGAAAATCTCGATACCGTGAAGCGACGGACCCTGATCGAGATGAAT
Source organism: Betaproteobacteria bacterium (assembly GCA_031414075.1). Classification (GTDB taxonomy): domain Bacteria; phylum Pseudomonadota; class Gammaproteobacteria; order Burkholderiales; family JACQAP01; genus JACQAP01. Next base: position 4,188 of record JANOGH010000509.1, read on the forward strand.
GAAACCCAGCGCCTGACCAAAGACGGGCGGGTAGTCGACGTTGCGCTCTCCGCGGCGCCGCTGGTCGACCCCTTGAACGATCAGGTCATCGGCGAAATCTGCAGCATGCGCGACATCACCGAGCACAAGATGGTGCAGCAGGCCGAGCGAGAACTGGAGCAGAATCGCCAGTTGACCCGTGCCATACAAAGTCGGCTCGAGGAAGAACGCCGCAGCATTGCGCGGGAGCTGCATGACGAACTTGGGCAATGCGTGACGGCCATCAAGACCATAGGCACTGCGATATCCAATCGTGCGCGCGAGACCGCGCCGGATACTCACGAAAATGCGCAAACTATCGTAGCGGTCGCCTCACACATCTACGATGTTGTGCACGGCATTATTCGCCAGCTCCGGCCTACCGCGCTCGATCACCTGGGATTGAGCGAAACGCTGAGGGAGACCGTCTCGGCATGGCGCGAAAGGCACCCGGATATCGCGTGTGATCTGCGCCTCGAAGGCAAGCTCGAGGGGTTAGGCGAAACCATTAACATCACCGTGTATCGTATGGTTCAGGAATGCCTGACCAATATCGTTCGCCATGCTGGCGCGACTCGGGCGGACATCTTCGTGGCGCGACACGGCGATCATCCGCGTGGAGATGTCGTGCAGGTCGTCGTGCGCGACGACGGAAGAGGATTTGACCAGCGCGCCGAACGCGAAGCGACGCGCTTCGGTCTGATCGGGATGCGTGAACGCGTTCAGGCGCTTGACGGTGAATTCCGGATCGACAGTATCCCGGGAGAGGGCGTGACGGTAACGGCCGTCATACCCGTCAAGGCACCGCCGTCTGGCTCTCGCGATACCGAGGTCGCCTAGCGGAAAGGATCACAGTGGAGAATAAATTGGCAATCGGGAACATCAGCGTAATGCTTGTCGACGATCACGCCGTGGTACGCATGGGCTTCCGCCTGCTTCTGGAGGGCTCTTCCGATATCAGGGTCGTCGCCGAGGCGGACAGCGGCGAAGATGCCTGTCGCAAATTTCCGGAGATCAGGCCGGACGTGGTGGTCATGGACATATCCATGCCTGGAATCGGGGGCCTCGAAGCGATCGATCGAATTCTCGCGCGCGAGCCCGCGGCCCGCATCCTGGTTCTTTCCGCGCACGAGGACGCGATGCATGCGCGAAGAGTGCTCAAGGCGGGTGCCGCCGGCTATCTCACCAAGCGCAGCGCAGCGGAGGCCTTGATGCAGGCAATTCGGCAGGTCCACCAGGGCAAGACCTTTCTGGAGCCGGAAATTGCGCAGCAGCTTGCCATGCAGCAACTCAACGGCGAGCGCAATCCGCTCGACATGCTGAGTGAAAAGGAATTCAAGGTTTTCCTGGCACTGGCCAAGGGCCAGTCGGTTGCCGATATCGCCGAGGTCATGTCGCTGAGCCCGCGGACCATTGGCACTCACCTGTACAACATCAAGCAAAAGCTCGGGGCGTCGAATTCGGCTGAACTGGCTATCATCGCCATCCGGGCAGGTCTTATATCTACCTGAATTATAAGTAATAATATGGAGTCTTGGCGCATGGGCGAAATCTAATGAAAATCATGAGTCGGATTTCAGGGTTTTCTTGTGGGGATAGCGCACGGGTTGTCCCAGAATGCGTTCCATGGTCGTGATGAACGGCCTTGATGCCCGACCAAGTGGATTAACTCTCTCAAAGGAGCTTTGCTATGTGGACCAAACCCGAATACACCGAAATGCGCTTTGGCTTTGAAGTCACGATGTACGTGTTCAATCGCTAAAAGCACAGCGCGACCCGAAGGGCTGCTTCCGAGCAGCCCTTTTTTTATTTCCGAGTATGCCTATCGGCACGCTCGCGACAAAAGATAAAATCGAGCAGGACCAGCTCCGGGCTCGATGCCCTCCTATCAGACCGTGGATGCAGAAAATGAAAACAACGTTCGGTTCTTTCTTTTCCGTGCTGGCGCTGTTACTTTGTACCGGTGCGTGCGCTGCTCCGTACGCGTATGTTCCGAACGAGGAAAGCGGGACGATATCGGTCATCGATACGAATACGGACGAGGTCGTCAAAGAAATCCGCGCCGGCGACAAACCCCGTGGCCTGGCTGTTTCCAGGGACGGGAAGAAACTGTATGTCAGCGATCAGCCCCACAGTTCCCTGGTGGTCATCGATCTGGAAAAACTCGAACCGGTTGACAGTATTTTTCTGGGGGAATCTCCGGAGGGCGTCGGCATCTCTCCCGATGGAAAATGGGTTGTCGCTGCGGTCGAAGGCAGCAATTCGATTGCTTTCATCAACACGCAAACCAACAAGAAGGAATTCCTGGTCAAGGTGCGCGGCGAGAATCCCGAACACGCCGTGTTCAGCCCGGACGGAAAGTGGGTTTTCTCGAGCGCGGAAGAAGCAGATCAGATCGATGTGATCGATGTGGCACAGAGGAGGCAGGTGAACCAGATCGAAGTCGGCAAACGGCCGCGCGGCATCGGATTCACGCCGGACGGCAAAACGGCTTACGCCGCGTCCGAATTTGCCAGCACCGTCTACGCGATCGACGTTGCCAAACAGGTAGTCTCGGCAGTCATTCCGGGCGGTCAATTCTGCAACGGGGTCACCGTGCATCCTGACGGTTCGCGTGTGTTCGTTTCGAACGGCAAAGATGGAACGGTCTCGGTTATCGACACGTCGAGCAACAAGATCACGGCCACCATTGCAGTGGGCAAGCGTCCGTGGAACATGGCGATCACGCCGGATGGCAGAAAGCTGTACGTTGCCAACGGTCGTTCCGACTCAGTCTCGGTGATCGATACCGTTACCAATACGAAGATCAAGGACATCGCGGTGGGCAAACGGCCTTGGGGGGTTGTGATCCGTTAGCGTTTGGGTAATATGGTGCGATAATTTACGGGCAGGTCGTTGAGGGGGAGGGGCCTTGAATTTCAATAGCAGCGGCGGTTCGCGCTACACGACGACAGCCATCGTTTTCCACTGGATCCTGGCGATCCTGGCCCTCACGATGATCGGCTTGGGCTTGTCTATGACGGATATTCCCAAGGGAACGCCCGATCGCGCGTTTTATTTCAACTTGCATAAATCAATCGGGGTCACAACCGCGCTTTTGGTCCTGGCGCGGCTATGGTGGCGCGCGAAGAATCCGCCGCCCCCCCTCCCGACGTCGATGCCAGACTGGGAGGTTCAGGCGTCGAAGATCAGTCACGCTTTGCTGTACATGTGCCTGATTGTGATGCCGCTGTCAGGATTTTCCGCTACTCAGTTTACGAAATACGGCGTGAGTTATTTTGGACTCTTCAAGATTCCTCCGATGGGATCGGAGAACAAGGTTGTTTACGACTTGTTGCAAGGAGTTCACGAGGTAACCGCAACACTCCTGATGGTTCTAATCATCATCCACGTGCTTGCCGCATTCAAGCATCTGCTGATCAATCGCGATAAGGTTTTCCAGCGCATGTTGCCTGGAAAATAGGGCTGAAAGGCTTAAGAAGGCCCCCGGTCGAGGGCCTTTTTTGTTGTTCCCGATTCCATCCTGATCCGTGCCGACGAGGTGATCCGATAGGCGGTAGAATCCCAGGTCCGCGCTACTGTGCGGTGCCTTTACGACTGCACTGACAGGGCCGAGTCAGGTAGGTTCTATTCCAACAACGCCACACATGAGGAGGTTGATATGGAAGACACGAAGCTACAACTTGATCGCCGTGATTTTATTGGCCTGGCCGCCGCCATTGCCGCAGTCGGAGTGGGCGCTGCCCTCCCCGTCGCGACAGTCGCTGCGGCGCAAGGCCCGTCCACCGATTTTACCCGTTGGCTCGACAGCATCTCCGGCAAACAGCGGGTCGTCCTCGACATGCGCGAACCGAATGACGGCATGGCGCTGGCATGGGCCTGGGTGTGGCTCTTTACCGCGCCGCAGGCATATGGCATCCCCGACAGCGAACTGGGCACGGCGATCGTGTTGCGCCACAACGCGATTCCGGTTGCGCTCGACGATTCGGCCTGGAAGAAGTACAAGCTCGGCGAATACTTCAAGATCACCGACCCGCAGACCGGCAAGGCGGCCGTGCGCAATCCCTACTACCTGACAATGAGCGAGCCGTTCATTCCGGACATGGCGATGCAAAAGCTCATCGACCGCGGTGTGAGGGTGGTGGCCTGCGACATGGCGATCCACTTCTACAGCGGCGAGGTCGCCAAGCAAATGGGCATGAAGCACGAGGACGTAAAGGCCGACTGGAACTCAGCCGTGCTGCCCAATGTCGCCCACGCTCCGTCGGGAGTGGTGGCGTGCCAGGGGGCGGTCGCGCGCGGTTGCACGTACCTCTTCGCCGGCTGAGCCTGTAGTAACGACGAAGCGTAGCGCCCGCTGCGGACACCCCTGCGCCGGGCGCTTTTAATGGCGGCGGCTCGCCCGCGGCCGGCAGGGGCCGCATGCGACTCGAATCCATGAAGAGAGAATCTGTCGCCATCCTCGGTATCCTGGTCCTGCTCGGTTGTTCGCCGGCGGCACTCGCGCGCCCCACGATAGAGGAGTTGAAGGCGCGCGCGGTGCTCGATGACTACGAGAGCAATATCGTCTTTGGATACAACATCGTGATGCAGACCAACCGGTACGCCGGGCGCTACGCCGGCAGCGCCCTGAGCTGTACCAGTTGTCATCTGAAAGGCGGCACGCAGCCGGACGGGTTTCCGCTGAACGTCGCCGGGGTGTATCCGAAGTGGCGCTCGAAGAACGGCGTACGCAACGGTATCGGGCTGCGCATCCGCGACTGCTTTTTGTACAGCCTGAACGGCGTCATGCCGCCGGAGGAAGCCGCCGAGGTTCAGGCTGTCGCCGCGTACATCAATTACCTTTCCGAGGGCGAAGTGATCGGCCGTCCGCCGAAGGGCTGGGGCGTGCCCACCTTGGCGGACACCGGCGCGGATCCGAACCCGCCGCGCGGCCAGGTGGTGTACAAGCGCGAGTGCGTCATCTGCCACGGCGCCACCGGCGAAGGCAGCGGCCCGATCCCGCCGGTGTGGGGGCTGAACTCCTACAACGCCGGCGCCGGACTCAACAATATCCAGCGACTCGCCGGATTCATCTGGGCCAATATGCCAATGGGCAAAGAGCGCAGCCTCACGCACCAGGAGGCGCTCGACGTGGCCGCGTTCATCAACCTTCAGTACCGTCCATTCGATCCGCGCGAAGGGCGCCTGCAGAAACTGGCGGAGGAAATTTACCACCGCCTTGCCGATATTTTCGGGAAAGCGAGCCCGTGACAGCTCGGGCGTCTCCGGGGATGCGATGAGCCTGTTACGCAAGGCGCTGCCCGATTTCTCGTGGTGGCGCTCAGTCGATGCGCGTCGCGAAGCAGTCGCGGGGTTTACCGGGGCGCTGTTGGTCATTCCACAGGCCATCACGTTCGCCTACCTCGCCGGCGTCGCGCCCGAATACGGGCTGTACTGCGCCGTCTTTGTGGGTTTCTTCGCCAGTTTCTTCGGCAACTCGCCGATGGTCGGCGGCCCGAACACCGCGGTAGCGATTCTCCTTGGCCTGACGGTACTGCCGTTTGCAGGGCGCGGCAGCCCGATGTATGCGGAATTCGTCCTGGTGCTGAGCCTGATGGTCGGTCTGATCCAGCTCTGCATCTGGTTGCTGCGGGGCGCGGAGGTGTTCCGTTACTTCAGCCCGGCGGCGATCGCGGGCATCAAGGTCGGGGTGGGCATTTTGCTGGTTACCTCCGCGCTGGAAGGCGCGCTCGGCCTGTCCCCCATGACGACAAAATTCTTCTACGAAAAATTCTACATCGCGCTCGGCGCGTGGCAAGACCTCGTCAATCCGTATGCGGCGATCACAAGCGGCATTACCATCGCTGCTGGCTTATTGCTGAAGAAACGCTGGCAGCGCAGCTACATCATCGGAGCGGTACTGATCGGAAGCCTGGCCGGCGGGTTGATCTATGGGCTGCTCGGACCAGTTCAATCGCAGTTGGAACTGCTGGGTCACGTTACGTTGCAAGCTCTGCCGCTGAATTTACCGCGCTTGGGGCCGCAGCATTGGCTGTTCATGGAGCAGGTCGTGCCGCAAGCTATCGCCATCGCGGTGCTGGGCCTTGCCCAGTCGCTGGTGATCGCACGCGATCTCAAGGCGAGCGTGGTCCGAAATCTGGATCTGCACAGGGAAGTCTTCGCGCAAGGCATCGCGAACGCATTGAGCCCGTTTTTCTCCACCTTCGCGGGTTCCGGCAGCTTCAATCGGACCAGCGTCGCCGTGGAGATGGGCGCGCGCACGCCACTCTCGGGCATTATCGCGGCCTTTTCCGTGGTGTTCATCGCGTGGACACTGGGGCCGCTTCTGACCTGGCTGCCAATGCCGGTCATCGCCGGTGTCATGGCCCTCGTGGGTATCGGCATGATCCAGGGCAATGAGATTCGGCCGTTGCGCAACCGCGTCGACGGACCCGTGTTCCTGATCACGGCGCTGACCGCAATTTTCCTGAGCCTGGAGGTCGGACTTCTCGTTGCCGTGGTGGTCTCGGTCGCATTCTTCGTTGTCGGCGTGTCCAGAGTGAAATTTTCCGTCTCGCACGACGGCAATGAAGAGCGCATCGTCGTCACCGGCAACCTGTTCTACGCGTCCCTCGATCGGCTCGCCAAGCATCTGCATAGCACCCCGACCGCCCGCACCGTGCTCGACTTGAGCCGCGTGCCCTACTGCGATGCGGCGGCGCACGACATGATCAGGAAGATCCGGGCGGAGCGCCCGCGCCATGGGGGCCGGCTGGAGATTGCGCCTGGGGCTTAGTCGGCACGGGTTGCGCCAAAGGTGTCGTCACGAGGCGCCCGATGGGCGCCGACCCCGCCAATACCGTCATGCCTTCGCTCAGCTCTGCAAAGAGATCGCGCTTGGGCGCACGCTGGGCCTTCATCGATGCCTTAATGTCTTGCTCCTGGTTCCCGTTTCCGTCGTTTCCTATTGTCCCGGACCGGCCGTGTGTTGACAACTGCTATACGCCACCGTAAGATGCGTATATCGGTTGTGTGTACGAACCAGGAGAAACTCATGCGCGACGCCGCCATCAACCTGCGGGCACGTCCCGAACAGCGGGAGCTGATCGACCAGGCTGCGCAGCTGCTCGGCAAGAACCGCTCCGACTTCATGCTCGAAGCCGCCTGCGACAAGGCCCAGTCGGTGCTGCTCGATCAGGTATTCTTCAAATTGGATGCCGAGAAGTTCCGGCAGTTCACCAAGCTGCTCGATGCGCCGCCCACGCGCAATCCGGGACTTGAGCGCCTCATGGCGGTCAAGGCCCCCTGGGGCAGGAAGTCCGCGAAGGCCTGAACTTGCAACTCAGTCCGCCGGAGCCCTTGGCGGCTTCGCATCGACTGGATGACTTCGAGTGCGGCGAGGCCGTGCTCGATGACTGGCTCAAGCGCAGGGCATTGTCCAACCAGTCAAGCGGTGCGAGCCGCACCTTCGTCGTCACCGACGAGGGTGGCCGCGTCCACGGTTACTACGCCATGGCGGCCGGCGCCGTTTCGCACCAACTCGCAACGAGCGGCGTGCGACGCAACATGCCTGATCCGGTTCCTGTCATGGTTCTCGCCCGGCTCGCGGTCGATCGCAGGGCGCAGGGATTGCACTTGGGCGCCGCCTTGCTCCAGGACGCGGTC
>JANOGH010000510.1:0-1549 GCA_031414075.1 Betaproteobacteria bacterium
GCAATGGGCAACAACACGATCTGCGCGCCGAGGCATGTTACAGCGCAGAGATATCGCGTCTGACTGTTCCAACCGCGCGAAAAATGCCTGAGAGTCTTCGACAGCACCCAGCAGGCGCCCCCCATCCAGAGGGCGTGCACCAGCGAATACCCGATCGTCTCGGACCAGGTGAGGGACTGAAATGCTTCCGCGAGCGGCGTCGATTCACCAAGTGTTGCGTGACGAGCCATTGCCAGCTTCCCCTGCGCGACGAGTGAAAACGTCTAACGAGTACTCACGGAGAACGACGCTGCATTTCAGGTTCTATGAGACCAAATCCACTGATTTTCGGCAGATTTGGGGGCAATTAGTCTTTGGACGTACGTGACTTGGTTTTCGTTCCTGCCTTCATTTCCCGCGGGACTTGGCGTCCGCATTCTTGCGGCGATGCCGTTCCAGCATCGCCTCGAGAGCCGCGATCTCGGCGGCGTTCAATTCCTCGTCTTCCAGCACATGGGCGACGAGCCTTTGGGCCGATCCATCAAAGACCCGGTCGAGCAGCCTGCGGACCATATTCTTGCTCGTGGCGCTGTGCGTCGCGAGCGCCTTCCACCGGCGGTCGTCGGTCCGGGCGACAAGCTTCTTGTCGAGCATCACCTTCAGAATCGTGGCCACCGTGGTGGTCGCAATCCCCCGCTGGGCCTCAAGGCGCTCGGCGATTTCGCTCAGACTGGAAGGCCCCGATTCCCACAAGACATGCAGGATGTCGAGTTCGCGTTCGGTCGGTTCTGGAGAAACATGCCGGGCCATAGTTCGAATTCTAACGAATTAGAATTTCGTGTCAAAGGAATTCCAGATTTTTTCCGGCGCTGCTTTCGAGCCGCGTGATCCTTCGCCCGCGAATCGCACCGCAGCACGGTTCGATCACTCGTTCCCGCCCGACGGTGCCCGGTAACCCGACGCGTCAGTGAGGAGAGAAGAAATCCCTTCTCCCCCGCCATCGACTTTCCATGCACATGGCGCTCCAGCGGGGGAGAAGGTGCCCGGAGGGCGGATGAGGGGAAAACGCCGGGCGGCGCGGTTGGCTTGTCCCACAGTGCCAGCGTCGGACAACTCTCATTGCTCGTTGAACACGTCACACAACGCAACGCTCACGTCGCGATCGCACTGGCGGCCAAGCTGTCCATTGGCACCATGCGGGAAGGGATGGCAGGGCAGGAGTCGGCAAAGATTAAACGTCTCTGCTCCTCGCCCCTTCAGGGGCAACACAAGACAGCTCAGGGCAACGCCCTGGGAACCCGACCCCACACAAAACCCAAAGCCCTGAAAGGGCGACAGAAATCCGCGATTGACCACCTCGATACGGAAAATCGCAGTAGACCGGATGAGCATTCCGGCGCACGTGAAGGTGCACGAGACGCCTCGCTCGACGCTCCACCCCCCACTCCGCGCTCCCACTGCCGCGTGGGCGAGGATCGGCTCCGTGAATGGCCCATTCAGGGCCATCGACTCTTCTTCGTACCTGTACCCCAGGCCCGCGGCCTGGGCTGACGGAAGCGGCCTTTCAGGC
>JANOGH010000511.1:0-1745 GCA_031414075.1 Betaproteobacteria bacterium
CTTTTCGATCGCTTACATCGCGCAGCAAGCCGGCTACTCGGTCGCGCTCGGCGCGTTCCTGGCCGGCTCGCTGATCGCGGAGTCGGGCCGCACCACTCCGAGCGTGCTAGTTGTCATGGTTAGCTGTTTCCGCGCTGCCGAACGAACTGCCGTTACCGTCCGCTGGATGTCATCGCCACGCGGTCGCAGCGGATGCGCCGACAGAGCGCAACCCCACCCGATGCTAACCCATGGCACGTCCGAAGGTTCCATACTGATCGAACACGCGGGCTCATTTCCCGGACATGCACCTCACCAACGCGTTGGAAATCTCGTTCGAGGGGGCGTTCCATAAAACGATCGCCGGCTCTTCGGCGTGGTTGTGCTCGTAACCGAGAATGCTCAGTGATGCTGTGCCGAGAAGGAATTGCTGCGCTTGCCTTGTCGGCAACCCAATCCAACGCGCGGCCAGGACCCGCCCGAAGTGGCCGTGCGAGAAGATGGCTATGTTGCCCTCCAGCGTCCGGAGCCGAGCGATCAGCCGATCGGCGCGTTCGGAAACTTCGGCGGCCGATTCACCGCCCGGACTTCCATCTCGAAAGACATTCCAATCCGGCCGCGCCTTGCGAATTTCGTCTGGGCGCTGTCCTTCGTAGTCGCCGTAGTCCCACTCCATCAGGTCCGATTCGATTTCCGCAACCTCACCCAGCCCGGCCAACTCGCATGTTCGCCGCGCGCGCTGTCGAGGACTAGTGAAAACGCGGCTGAACCTCACAGCGCGTAGGCGGTCCGCGAGTTTGCGGGCGTCTTCTTCGCCTTGCTCTGTCAGCGGAATGTCGGTCCGCCCCGTGTGCTGGCCGGTGAGCGACCAAGCCGTTTGCCCGTGTCGAACAAGGTAAAGGCGCGCGAGAGCGCGCGGCACTCCGATCACGTCTTTGCGCCCCACTGCCAGTTTCGGATTTCCGGCATGTCTTCGCCGTGCTCGGCAATGTAGCGCTTGTGTTCGATCAGCTTGTCGCGGACCGCCTGCTTCACGTAGGCCGCGCGCGGGCCAAGTTCGGGGACGCGATCAACAACGTCAGCCATGAGGTGAAAACGGTCGATGTCGTTCACGACCACCAGGTCGAAAGGCGTGCTAGTCGTGCCTTCTTCCTTATAACCCCGCACATGCATGTTCCCATGGTTGGTGCGGCGATACGTCAGCCTGTGGATCAGCGTCGGATAGCCGTGGTAGGCGAATATGATCGGCTTATCGGTCGTGAAGAGTTGGTCGAAATCTTTATCGCTCAAGCCGTGCGGGTGTTCGCTTTGCGATTGAAGCTTCATCAAATCGACCACATTGATCACGCGGACCTTCAGCTTGGGAAACTGCTCCCGCAGCAACTCGGCAGCGGCCAAGGTTTCCAGCGTCGGCACGTCGCCGCAGCACGCCATGACAACGTCCGGTTCGCCGCCCGCGTCGTTACTTGCCCAAGGCCAGATGCCGATCCCCGCGGCGCAGTGCTTGATGGCCGCATCCATGTCGAGCCACTGCGGGGCGGGCTGTTTGCCGGCGATAATGACATTCACGTAGCTCCGGCTCCGAAGGCAGTGGTCCGTCACCGAGAGCAGCGTGTTTGCATCGGGTGGCAAATAGACCCGGATGACTTCGGCCTTCTTGTTCACGACGTGATCGATGAAGCCCGGGTCCTGATGCGTGAAGCCGTTGTGATCCTGCCGCCAGACATGGGATGTGAGTAGATAGTTCAGCGAGGCGATAGGGCGGC
>JANOGH010000512.1:0-2066 GCA_031414075.1 Betaproteobacteria bacterium
GGCATCCCCGACCATATCCTGCTCAAGCCGGGCGGCCTCACGCCGGAGGAGTGGGAGGTCATGAAGGGGCACACCTCGATGGGCTCGAAGGTTCTCGGCAACAGCAAGTCACCCTATCTCAGGATGGGCGCCGAGATCGCGCTCAATCACCACGAGCGTTGGGACGGCGGGGGGTATCCGAATGGCAAGCGGGGTGAGGATATTCCATTGGCGGCGCGCATCGTGAATATCTGCAATATCTACGAAGCCCTTCGAAGCAGGCGGCCCTACAAGCCCGCATTCGACCATCTGAAGGCGGTAGACATCATTACGCACGGCGATGGCCGCACCCGGCCGGAGCATTTTGACCCGGTAGTTCTAGCGGCTTTCAGGAAAAACCACGAATTGTTCCGCGATATCTTCGAGACAAACACGGCATAAACTCCGATGGCTCTTTTTTATTTCATGTACAAATAATATAGCTAATTCAATAGGTTACATTTTATCCGGGTTCATCCGCAGTTACGGGGTTCTTAGATATTTTTGGGGGAGATTTCTTGGTCAACGCAGCCGATATTCTGAACGCCAGAATCCTGATCGTCGACGATCTGAAAGCCAATGTCCGCCTGCTCGAGGGCATGCTGCGTGGCGCCGGCTATGCTTCAGTCGAGTCCACGACGGAGTCTGGCGAGGTGTGCGGGCTTCACCGCAAGAACCGCTACGGCCTGATCCTGCTCGATCTTCAGATGCCCGGCCTGGACGGATTCCAGGTGATGGAAAACCTGAAAGAAATCGGAACGGACGGCTACCTTCCCGTCCTCGTGATTACTGCCCAACCGAATCATAAGCTGCGCGCGCTGAAAGCCGGGGCGAAGGACTTCGTCAGCAAGCCGTTCGAGCTGGCCGAAGTGCTGGCGCGCGTTCACAACATGCTGGAAGTGCGCCTGCTGCACCTGGAAACGAAGAAACTATACGATCGAGTCGTGACGGAGCAGAAGGTGTCGGAACGGCTGCTGCGCAACGTGCTGCCTCAAGCCATTGCCGAACGCTTGAAAGGGCGTCCCGAAGTCGCGGCCGATAGCTTCACGGAAGTCATCTCCGATAGCTTCGCGGATGTGACGGTGTTGTTCGCGGACATCGTGGGGTTCACTCGCTTTTCCGAGAATGTGAGCCCGGAGAAACTGGTGGTTTTGCTCAACGAAATCTTCAACGAATTTGACGGCATTGCCGACAATTGCGGACTTGAGAAGATCAAGACCATCGGCGATGCGTACATGGCCGTAGCCGGAATACCTGCCGCTGCGGCAGATCATGTGGCGCGGACGGCGCACATGGCATTGGACATGATGGAGGCGCTGGACGCCTTCAATAAGCGCAACGGCTACACGCTGCAGATGCGCATTGGCATCAACAGCGGTGCGGTGGTGGCCGGCGTCATCGGCAGGCGCAAGTTCATTTACGACCTGTGGGGTGACACGGTGAACACCGCCGGCCGCATGGAATCCCACGGCGTGGCCGGGCGAATCCAGGTAACGGACTCTACCCGGCGGCGGTTGAGTGAACCATTCATGCTTGAAGAGCGCGGTGTCATCGATGTCAAGGGCAAGGGCGAGATGCGCACCTGGTTCCTGAACAGCAGGAATGCCAGAGCCCGTCTCAAGAATAAGGAACTGAACCTGGCCGCATAGACACCGATGAACGCTGGCACGATGAGACGCGCGTGCGTTGCGAGACAGAATCGTCGATAGCGCGAAGCCGTAGCCAACGCCATGGGGCATTCCAAATACAGTGATTCGTTACGCCCTTCCCAGATCCTGAATCGCGTCCAAGACCATTCCCGTGCCGAGCGCGATCAGCAGGATGTCGCTTGCCACTCGCACGTAGCGATGCCCGGTCGGCGGTCGACCGAACTGCACGACGAGCGCCGGTGGCACATCGTAATAGATCACGTTCCGCGGTAGCGGCTGGCCGACAGCCCACTTCTTGGCCTGGCCGGGCGGCATGCAACCGTTGTGTTTCTTGGCCAATCCGGGAGGGCAGTGGCCGCGGCGAAACTGCTCGCCGTAATAGTCATGGACGATTGTCCG
>JANOGH010000513.1:0-2517 GCA_031414075.1 Betaproteobacteria bacterium
CACACTTGGCGTCCTTGGCGGTGCAACTACTTTTTTTAGGATAAACGCTTTCACAACGAAGAAAACATGGAACTCGGTTTGAAGAATCGCTCGGTGCTGATCACCGGCGGCAGCAAGGGAATAGGACTGGCGTGCGCGCGCGCCTTTCTCGATGAAGGGGCGAAGGTCGCCATCGTCTCGCGCGAGCGCGGCAATTTGGACCGGGCGGCCGCGCAGTTGGGGAAGATCACGCTGATCGCCGCCGATCTTACGCGTGCCGACGATGCGCAGCGCATGGCGCGCGAAGCTGAAGCGGCGATCGGCCCGATCGATGTGCTGGTGAACTCAGCCGGTGCGGCGAAGCGCTATCCTCCGGACGAGTTGAACGCGCAGGCATGGCATGCGGCGATGGATGCCAAATACTTTACTTACATCCATGCGATGGATGCGGTCCTGCCGTCGATGCGTGATCGCAAGCGCGGCAACGTGGTCAACATCATCGGTACCGGTGGCAAAGTTGCCTCTGCGATCCATTTGCCGGGCGGTGCGGCCAACTCCGCGCTGATGCTGGCTTCGGTCGGTCTGGCCAGCGTTTACGGCAGATTCGGCGTGCGCATCAATGCGATCAATCCCGGCGCCACCATGACCGATCGCATTCGTGAAGCGCTTGAACTCGAGGCGAAGGCCAGGGGGACTACTGTCGAGCAAGTACTCGAGCAAGGCCAGGCGCGCGTGCCTCTGGGTCGCTATGCGGACCCGAAGGACATCGCCAGCGTGACGTTGTTCCTGGCCTCCGATCAGGCGGCCTATGTCACGGGTGCCGTGATCCCGATGGACGGCGGCGTCAATCCGATCATCTGAGCGACGACGCGCATGCACTACCACGATCTGCGCGATTTCATCGGTCAACTGGAAAACCGGGGCGATCTCAGGCGCATCGCCACCGAGATTTCCCCCTATCTGGAAATGACCGAGATCTGCGACCGCGTGCTGAAGGCGCAGGGACCGGCGCTGTTGTTCGAGAAGCCGAAGGGCTTTTCGATTCCGGTCCTGGCGAATTTGTTCGGGACGCCGAAGCGTGTTGCCATGGGCATGGGGCAGGAATCGGTGGCGGCGCTGAAGGAAGTCGGCAAACTGCTCGCTTATCTGAAGGAACCCGACCCACCGTCGGGATTGAAGGACGCCTGGGACAAACTGCCGGTGCTCAAGCAAGTGCTGAACATGGCGCCGAAGATCGTCCGCAGCGCGCCCTGCCACGACGTCGTGTGGGAAGGCAGGGACGTGGATCTCGGCAGACTGCCGATCCAGACCTGCTGGCCGGGCGACGCCGGTCCGCTGATTACCTGGGGATTGACGGTTACGCGCGGGCCGCACAAGCCGCGCCAGAACCTCGGCATCTATCGCCAGCAGGTGATCGCGCCGAACAAGGTCATCATGCGCTGGCTGGCCCATCGCGGCGGCGCGCTGGACTATCGCGACCATTGCAGCGCCAGTCCCGGCCAGGCGTTTCCGATTGCCGTCGCGCTCGGCGCCGACCCGGCAACGATACTCGGCGCCGTGACGCCGGTGCCGGACTCGCTCTCGGAATACCAGTTCGCGGGACTGCTGCGCGGCTCGAAAACCGAGCTGGTGAAATGCCTCGGGTCCGACCTGCAGGTGCCGGCGTCCAGCGAAATTATCCTCGAGGGCGCCATCCAGCCAGGCGAGACGGCGCTGGAGGGGCCGTTCGGCGATCACACCGGTTATTACAACGAGCAGGAAAACTTTCCGGTGTTCACCATCGAGCGCATCACCATGCGTCGCGACCCGATCTATCACAGCACCTACACCGGCAAGCCGCCGGACGAGCCATCCATCCTCGGCGTGGCGCTGAACGAAGTGTTCGTGCCGCTGCTGACCAAACAGTTTCCCGAGATCGCGGATTTCTATCTGCCGCCGGAAGGCTGCTCCTACCGCATCGCCGTGGTCAGCCTGCGCAAGCAGTATGCGGGGCATGCCAAGCGCGTCATGTTCGGCATCTGGTCCTACCTGCGCCAGTTCATGTACACCAAGTTCATCATCGTCGTGGACGACGACATCGACGTGCGCGACTGGAAGGAGGTGATCTGGGCCATCACCACCCGCGTCGACCCGGCACGCGATACCCTGATTGCGGAAAATACGCCGATCGATTATCTCGATTTCGCCAGTCCGGTCAGCGGCCTCGGCTCGAAAATGGGGCTGGACGCCACCAACAAGTGGAAGGGTGAAACGACGCGCGAATGGGGTACGCCGATTGTGATGAATGAGGCAGTCAAAAAACGCGTCGATGACATATGGCAAGAACTGGGTTTATAGCGGTTTATTTTTACTGCCGGTCGTAAATCCATTCCAGCAACGCATCCTGCGCCGCTTGACCAGCCGCAGCATTCGCATGGTTGATCATGCATACCACTACGATGCGCCGCCCTTGTTTATCGAACACGTAACCAGCCAGGGTTTTAACGCCATCCAGGGAGCCGGTTTTAATGTGTGCATGGCCCGCGATGGAGTGTTGAT
>JANOGH010000514.1:0-3688 GCA_031414075.1 Betaproteobacteria bacterium
GCCGCTTTACTTATCTGAACAATGCGTGCGTCGAGCTCTTCGGCCTGCGGCCAAGAGATCTGCTGGGCGGCTGCTTCTTCGATTTCGAGGCGCGTCCCCAGCATGTGTCCAACCGCCGCTTCCTGTCGGCGCTGCGCAAGAACGGGGAAGTAAAGAACTACCTCACCCACCTGGTTTCCACCGACGGCACGGATCGCTGGGTGGGCATCAACGCGCGGGTCTCACATGACGAGGAAGGCCGCATCGTCGGACTGCGCGGCACCGCACGCAACGTCACCGAGCAGCATCATGCGGCGCTGGAAATCGAGCGCCTCGCGACTCACGACGGACTGACCGGGCTGCCCAACCGGCTTTCTCTGCAGAAGGCGCTGGAAGCTGCACTGGCCAACGGCGAAAAAGGGTCGGTGGTCCTGCTGGACGTCGATCATTTCAAATACATCAACGACAACTTCGGCCATCGTGCCGGCGACCAGCTTCTCATCGCCATCGGCGGGCTGATGAAGGACCTGGTCAAGGATGAAGACGTGCAGGTATTCCGCCTCGGCGGAGACGAGTTCGCGCTGCACTTTCCAAACGCATTGCGCGGCGATGCTTCGCAACTCGGCGAGCGCGCGCTGACGGCGCTGCGCCATTACAAGTTTCCGGTGCCGGGGCGGGGTTGCCTATCGACTCTGAGCGCTTCGATCGGTGTCGCCACCTATCCTTTCCACGGCGCCGACGTGGCCACGCTGCTGGCCAACGTCGACATAGCGATGTATCAGGCCAAAGACAACGGGCGCAACCGCGTGCGGCTGCATGATCACAATCCGGACGATTTGCGGAGTACCCACAAGCGCGTGCACTGGGCGCGCGAGCTGCGCGAAGTGCTCGACGATGACAGGGTGGTGCTGTGCTCGCAACCTGTGATCCGGCTGTCCGACCGCACCTCGGTGCATCAGGAGATTCTCGTTCGCATCCTCGACCGCAACGGCGGCATGGTGCTGCCGGGACAGTTCATCGAGGTTGCCGAATCGCTGGGAATGGCCCAGGAAATCGACCTGCGTGTCGTCAGCAAGGTCATCGACGTGCTGAAGGGGCCGGATTTCCGCGGCCGCAAGACGCGTTTTTTCGTGAATCTGTCGCGCACCAGCATCTCCGATCCGCACTGGGTGCGGCGTTTCCAGAGCATGCTCGTGGCCGCTCCGATAGATCATTCGCAGCTGGTGTTTGAAATCACGGAAACGGCGGCGATGTCGAGCGTCGATGTGACCCAGGAGTTCATCGCGCAGATGAAAGGCATGGGATGCCGCTTCGCGCTGGATGATTTCGGGGCGGGCTTCAGTTCGTTCTATTTCCTGAAGCGCTTCAACGTCGATTATCTCAAGATAGATGGCAGCTTCGTGCGCGATCTCGCTTCCGACGATTCCAGCCGCCTCTTCGTGCGCGCACTGTGCGACGTCGCCCGCGGCCTGAATAAACAAGTCGTCGCGGAGTGGATCGAAGATCAGGCCGTGATGGACATTCTGGTGGAAATGGGGGTCCAGTATGGCCAGGGGTATCTGTTCGCCCTTCCGCTGCCGTTTCCTGCCATCGTTCCTGCCGAGCAACCGCTGCGAGCCGGCAAGCGCGCCTGAAACACGCGCCTCGCACGGCCCTGCCTACCAGTTCTCCCGCAGGAGCTTCTCCGCCCAGAACAGGCCGAGAATGGTTTTTGCGTCGGTAATGCGCCCGCTCCGGATCCAGTCCACGCCCTCCGCAAGCGGTATACGCAGGGTCTCCAGAAATTCACCCTCGTCCAATTTTGCTCCCCTGAACTCCAGCTTGCGCGCCAGGAAAAAATCGATCCGTTCGTCCGAGTAGCCGATACACGGATGCAGGCGGCCCAAATCCCGCCACTCTGCGGCCACGTAGCCGGTCTCTTCGAGCAGTTCGCGTTTCGCGGTTTCGAGCGCCGGTTCGTCCGGTTCGAGCTTGCCGGCCGGCAACTCGTAAAAATGTTGGCCGACCGGATAACGAAATTGGCGCTCAAGCAATACGGATCCGTCGTCGAACAAAGGCAGGATGATCGCGGCACCGGGATGCATCACATACTCGCGCAACGCCGTGCTGCCGCCGGGCAGCCTGACCTCGTCTTCGTTGACCGTCAGCATCCCGCCGCGATAGGCCGTTCGCGAGGTTATTTTCTTTTCCGTGAAATCGGAGCTCACAGCGAAAGCTGGATCGCACGCTGACAAATGGCCAGCAGCGCTCCGGGTGCAAGCCCGAGTCCGATGATTGCCAGCCCGTTGACCGACATCAGCGCGTGAACATCGGCATAGGGTTCGATCGCGTGCGTGTCGGTCGGTGCGTCGAAGTACATCAGCTTGACCACGCGCAGGTAATAGAAAGCACCGACCAGCGAGAACAGCACCGCGGTCACCGCCAGCCAGATGTACCCCGATGACAACGCCGCCTGCAGGACGAACAGTTTCGCCCAGAAACCCACGGTCGGCGGTATCCCCGCCATCGAGAACATGAGCAACAGCATGATGAACGCGTACCATGGGTTGCGCTGATTCAATCCCTTGAAGTCCTCCAGATTTTCGGCCTCGAATCCGTCGCGCGACAGCAGCAGGATCATGCCGAAGGTGCCGAGACCCATCACCACGTAGACGATCGAATAGAACATGGCGGCGCCGAAACCCTCGATCGTACCGCTGAGAATGCCCAGTAGCAGGAATCCCATGTGCGAGATGGTCGAGTACGCGAGCATGCGCTTGAGGTTCGTCTGCGCGATCGCGGTGACGTTGCCGAGCGCGAGCGAGCCCACGGCGAGAATCACCAGCATCTGCTGCCATTCCACCATCAGTTGCTGGACGCCGAGCGCCTCGACCAGCATGCGCATGATGAAGGCAAATGACGCAAGCTTTGGCGCGGTGCCGATCAGCAGCGTCACCGCCGTCGGCGCACCGTGGTAGACGTCCGGCACCCACATGTGGAAAGGCACGGCACCGAGCTTGAATCCGATACCGGCCACCACGAAGACCAGTCCAAAGATCAGAATAGTCGGAATTACATCGCCATCGGCAATGCGCTGCGCGACTTGCGTCACTTCGAGCGATCCGGTGGCGCCGTAGATCATGGACATGCCGTAGAGCAGCATGCCGGAGGCGAGCGCGCCCAGCACGAAGTACTTCATCGCCGCCTCGGTGCTGATACCGGAGTCGCGCGGCAGCGCCACCATGGCATACAGCGACAGCGACATCAGTTCGAGGCCGAGATAGAGCACCAGGAAGTGATTTGCCGAGATCATGACCATCATCCCCAGTGTGGCAAACAGCGAGAGCACGAAGAATTCGCCGCGATAGATGCCGCGAAAAGAAGCGTAGGAACGCGAGTAAGCCAGCATTACTGCCACGCTCAGGCATACCGCCAATTTGAGGACGTCCGCCATCGGATCGCCGACGAACATGCCGTTGAACGTATATGCCACGTCTTCGCCACCGGCCACCAGGATGATTCCCGCGGTGGCGATGAGGGTGATCTGGGTCAGGATGTAAGTCCAGACGCGCAGCCGGTCGGGCAGGAACAGATCGACGATGAGGATCACGCAGACCATCGTCAGCACGAAGATCTCGGGCGCGGCCAGCAGGAAATCTGGAATTTCGGATTCCATAAGATCAGGCACGAGGCGCGAGGCACGAGGCGCGAGGGTAACCCGAGAAGGCAT
>JANOGH010000515.1:0-1621 GCA_031414075.1 Betaproteobacteria bacterium
GCTCTTGCGCCAGTTTGGAGGCTTCGGCGTTGGACGCCATGGAACTCGCCATCCCGCGCGCCTCGCTTGCGCGGATCTTGCGATGGACCAGGCTGGTGACCAAGCCGGCGATGATTGCGCCGATCAGGGCCGCGAGACCCGCGACGGCGAGATTTTCAGTAAGCAGGGAGTGGAGGAACGCCGTCAGGGTTTGGAAGAACCCCGAAACAGCTTCCACAATCGGTTCGATTACCTGCGGCAGTGCCACTGACCTCGACTCCCCCAATTGAACGCAGCTTGGCTGCGTAATTTACCCTATAAATCGTCATCCCGACGGATTAAATCGCTGCGGCAATCAGCCCCGACCTGCGCGAAACGGCCACATTGAATGGTTTTTCCGGAATTTGTAAATCAACCGCCACGCCAAATCACTGCTACCCTCTACGTCATCATGCTCATCAAGTTCGATAGCAAAGTCGGCAGTTTCACCATGGCCGGCGATATCGCCGTGCAACTCCTCAAGGCCATGGGCCACAGCGGCACGGTGCCGAGCGCGATCCTCGCCGGGGACATCCCCAACGCGCTGGCAAGGCTCAAGCTCGCTGTGAATGCGAGTCCCGGGAGTGCAACCGAATCGTCGAGCAGCGATGACCAGGACCAGAAAGAAGCAAAGGTTTCAATGCGGCAGCGGGCCTTTCCGCTCATCGATCTGCTGACGCGCGCCGTCGCCGAAGGCGCGGAAGTGATGTGGAAGTAGGGACGAGGCGCGAGGCACGAGGCGCGAGAGTTGAGTAAAGCATTAAAGCACTCAAGACCTAGAACCTCGTGCCTCGCGCCTCGTCCCTCGCCTTTCCTACATCTTCCCTGCTTCGTTCTCCGCTTCCGCCTCCAGCTTCTTGTAGTCCCGCGGCGGTTCGTGCAGCGTTTGCCGGCGACTTTTCTCCAGGCCCTTGACCACCGCGACAACGGCTTCGTTATAAGGCGTCGCGATACCCAGCGCCTTTGCCTCGCGCACCAGGGCGCCATTGAGGGCGTCGATCTCGGTACGGCGACCCTGCTCGATGTGTTGCATCATCGACGGCTTGTTGTAGCGGATGCGGCAATGTTCCTTGATCTTCTTGCGTGGGTCCTTCTCCGGCAGCGTCACACCCTTGCGACCGACCACCGCCAGGATCTCGTCGATGACCCGGTCCTGCAGCGCGCTGACTTCCGGCGTGCGATAAATCTCGCCGCCGCGCAAGCCCGTGATCGCAGTCAGCGCATTGACGCCGCAGTTCAGCACAAATTTCCCCCAGATCCAGTTCATCGGATCGGGGATGATCTCGGTCGGGATTTCAGCCTTGTTGAGCATCTCCGCGACCTGCTTCACGCGCGGCGTATCGCCACCATCGAGTTCGCCGATGGACGTCATGCCGACGTTGGTATAGGCGGAGCGCCCGGCTGCCGGATTGGCAGCGCTGTTCATGGATACGCCGGCAATCACACGTTCCCTGCCGAGTTCCGCGACCAGTGCCTCGACATTGCCGATGCCGTTCTGAAGGGTCAGTGCAAAGCCGTCCGGCTTCAGCAACTGTCTGGCGGCCCTTGCAGCATCGCGGGTCGAGTTGGCGTCGGTGAATATGATGGCGAGATCGGCGGGCGC
>JANOGH010000516.1:0-5924 GCA_031414075.1 Betaproteobacteria bacterium
AGCAGGAAGGCGATCTTCAGCAGCAACCACGGTAAACCGCTTGCCGCAAGCCAGGGCAGGCCTATCGAATTCGTCAGCGCGCTCGGCAGCGGCGACAGCCAGCCGCCCAAAAACAGGGTCGCCGCCAGCGTAGCAACCAGGATCATGTTCGCGTATTCGGCAAGGAAGAAAACGGCAAAGGCCGTTCCCGAATATTCCACATGGAAACCGGCCACGATTTCCGACTCGCCCTCGGCCACATCGAAGGGCGCGCGATTGGTTTCGGCCACGCCGGCGATGAAATACACCAGAAACATCGGAAACAGCGGGATCAGGTTCCAGCCCAGCAAGCCCCATGCCGTGCTCTGCTCCATGACGATGGTGGAAAGATTCAGGCTGCCTGACATCATGAGCACGCACACCAGCGCGAATCCCATCGCGATTTCGTAGGAGACGATCTGCGCGGCCGAACGCAGCCCGCCGATGAAAGCGTACTTCGAATTCGATGCCCAGCCGGCGACGATAACGCCATAGACGCCCATCGAAGTGATCGCCATCACGTACAGCAATCCGGCATCTACGCGGGCAAGCACCAGGTCCGGCGTGAACGGCACGACCGCCCACGCCGCGAGCGCGGGCATGATCGACAGCACGGGGGCCAGAATGAACAGGAACTTGTTGGCGCCCGACGGAATGATGATTTCCTTCGCGAGGAGCTTGAGGACGTCGGCGAACGGTTGCAGCAAGCCCTTGTAGCCGACCCGATTCGGCCCGATCCGCACCTGCATGTAGCCGATCACCTTGCGTTCGGCAAGCGTAAGGTAGGCCACCGCAAGAATGATCGGCACCGTGATGGCGATGATCTTCGCCAGCGTCCACAGGGCAGTCACGCCGTCCGCTCCGATCAGCCCCTCGACGAAGGCGAGGTTCATGGGCTCACCTTTTCCTGCGCAGCCACGCGCTCGAGATTGATTTCGCCGAACAACGGCCCCAGCCCGCTGGTCTCGTTACAGCCGGCCGGTATGCGCGCGCAATTCGCGGGCAGCCTGTCGTCGCGCAGGAACGGCAGAACGCCTTCTCCTCCGTTCTGAAAAATTCGTACGCGGTCGTTCGGGCGCAGGCCGAGTTTCCCGACCAGTGCGCCGGGCAGCGACACGACGGCAGCTTGCGCATCTCGAGTCAGTTGCAGGGACTCGGCGCGACGCACAAGGCCGTCTACCTTATAGATCGGCACTTCCCCGATTCTTTCAATGCCGGTTCTTTCTGTTCCTGCCCGCTCGCCCCCAGCGGGGGCAGCGGCACGCAATGTTGCGAGCTCCCCGTGGATCGCATTGTCCAGTCGCGAAGCAATGTCACCGATGGCGGCGACGCAATCGGCTCGGACTCCTTCGACGCTGTCGTACTCGAAACCTGGCACTTCAAGCAAAGTCCCAAGCACACGCAACACTTTCCACGCGGGCCGCGTCTCGCCCAGCGGCCTGACGACTCCCTGGAAACTCTGTATCCGGCCTTCCGTATTGACGAAACTGCCAGCGGTTTCCGTGAACGGCGAAACGGGCAGCAGGACTTGCGCGTACTCCAGCGCCTGCCTGAACGGCGACATCGCGACGACCAGTTCGGCTGACTGCATCGCGGCGCGCGCGGCGCGCGGATTGGCGGTGTCGAGATCCATCTCGGCGTGCAACAACAGGTAAGCCTTGCGTGGCTGCGCCAGCATCTGCAAGGCGTTCATGCCGCGAACCCCGCCGGCAGTCGGCGTCGCGCCGGCCAGATAACCGCCGACACTGTTGGCGGCTTCGCCCAGGAATCCGGTTTTTGCGTCGACGATGCGCCCGAGTTCCTGCGCCAGCCGATGCAGTTCGCTTGCTTGCGGATGATGCTGGGCCAGATTGCCGAGAAAGATCGCTCGGTTCTGGCCTGCCGTGAGGCTTTCCGCCAGCTTGCGCACTGCCGGTTCGACGGCGACCCCCGCAACGGCCGTCGGCACCGCTACCGATTTGATCTCGGCGGCTGCCTTCACGATCTGGGCCAGAATTCCCACCAACGCAGCGGGCGCCACGATGGCTTTGTTGGCCACGCGCATCAGCAGATCATCGTCGACCGGATTGATCAGATTGAACTGGGCACCCTTCTTGACCGCCTGACGCAGCCGCTGCGCGAGCAGCGGCTGTTCTTTGCGCAGCGTGGAGCCGATCACCAGGATGCGATCGAGCTTGGACATTTCCGCGACTTTCATGCCCAGCCACGGCGCGCCGCGCAGCTGTCCATCGGCGGAAAAATCCGACTGGCGCAGGCGGAAATCGACGTTGCCACCGCCCAGTCTGCGTGCCAGCTGGCCCAGCAGATAAAGCTCCTCGAGAGTGGCCTGCGGCGTCGCCAGCGCGCCGATTGCTTCGGCGCCATGGGTAGCGCGGACCCTGCGCAGTTCGCCGGCAATGTAGGCCAGCGCAGTGCTCCAGTCGACGACTTCCCATTTGCCGTCACGCTTGAGCATCGGTGAAGTCAGCCGGTCCGCGGCGTTCAATCCTTCGTAAGAGAAACGATCGCGATCCGACAACCAGCATTCGTTGACGTCTTCGTTGTCCAGCGGCAGCACGCGCATCACGCGATCGCCCTTGACCTGCACGATGAGGTTGGAGCCAAGCGCGTCGTGCGGGGCAATCGACTTGCGTCGCGCCAGCTCCCAGGTGCGCGCGCTGTAGCGGAAGGGCTTTGAGGTCAGCGCACCGACCGGGCACACGTCGATCATGTTGCCGGACAGCTCTGAATCCACCGTGCGCGCGACGAACGGCATGATCTCGGCGTGCTCGCCGCGGCCGGCCATGCCGAGCTCCATGACGCCGGCAATCTCCTGGCCGAAACGCACGCAACGCGTGCAATGAATGCAGCGGGTCATTTCCTCGGCCGATACCAGCGGCCCGAGATCCTTGTTCGCCACGACGCGCTTCGGCTCGTCGTAGCGCGAATTTGAAGCGCCGTAGCCGACGGCAAGATCCTGCAGCTGGCATTCGCCGCCCTGGTCGCAGATCGGGCAATCGAGCGGATGGTTGATCAGCAGGAACTCCATCACGCCCTTCTGCGCCTTGATCGCGGCTTCGGAATGCGTGTAGACCTTCATGCCTTCGGACACCGGCGTGGCGCAGGCGGGCAGCGGCTTGGGCGCCTTTTCCACCTGCACCAGACACATGCGGCAGTTGGCGGCGATCGACAGTTTGCGGTGGTAGCAAAAATGCGGCACGTAGATGCCGAGCTTGCTCGTCGCATCCATGATCATGCTGTTGTCCGGTACTTCCACCGGCCGGCCGTCGATCTCGAGCTTTGCCATGGGCGCCTGGTCAGTGTTGTCCGTGGACGAGGCACTTGCCGTTGTCGATGTGGTACTGGAACTCGCTGCGGAAATGCTTGATGAAGCTTTTCACCGGCAGCGCGGCGGCATCCCCCAGCGCACAGATCGTACGGCCGGCGATGTTGTCGGCAACCGAGTTCAGTTTGTCGAGATCCTCCGCGCGGCCCTGGCCGTGTTCGATGCGATGGACCATGCGATACAGCCAGCCGGTACCTTCCCGGCACGGCGTGCA
The DNA here is from genome assembly GCA_031414075.1 of Betaproteobacteria bacterium. Classification (GTDB taxonomy): domain Bacteria; phylum Pseudomonadota; class Gammaproteobacteria; order Burkholderiales; family JACQAP01; genus JACQAP01. The sequence continues at coordinate 3,558 of JANOGH010000516.1, forward strand.
CTGGCCGCAGGATTCCTCGAAATAGAAATACGACAGCCGCTGCAGCGCTCTCACCATGCACGTGGTCTCGTCCATCACGATGACCGCGCCGGAGCCGAGCATCGAGCCGGCCCTGGCGATCGAGTCGTAATCCATGTCGGTGGCGAGCATGACCTCGGCGGGCAACACAGGCATCGACGAACCGCCTGGAATGACGGCCTTGAGCTTGCGACCGTCGCGCATGCCGCCGGCCATCTCCAGCAATTTCGCAAACGGCGTGCCCAGCTTCACTTCGTAGTTACCGGGGCGCGCAACGTGGCCGGAAACCGAAAACACCTTGGTGCCGCCGTTGTTGGGACGACCCAGGCTAAGGAAAGCTTCGCCGCCGTTGACGATGATCCAGGGCACAGCGGCAAAAGTTTCGGTGTTGTTGATCGTGGTGGGCTTGCCGTACAAGCCGTAGCTCGCGGGAAACGGGGGCTTGAAGCGCGGCTGGCCTTTCTTGCCCTCCAGGGACTCCAGCAGCGCGGTTTCCTCGCCGCAGATGTAGGCGCCCCAGCCATGATGCGCGTGCAACTCGAAACTGAACTCCGAGCCGAGGATGTTCTTTCCCACCAATCCGGCGCTGCGCGCCTCCTCCAGCGCTTCCTCGAAGCGCTCGTACACGTCCCAGATTTCCCCGTGTATGTAGTTGTAGCCCACGGTGATGCCCATCGAATACGCCGCGATCGCCATGCCCTCGATGACGATGTGCGGGTTGTAGCGCAGGATGTCGCGGTCCTTGAACGTGCCGGGTTCGCCTTCATCCGAATTGCAGACGAGATATTTCTGCCCTGAGAACGCGCGCGGCATGAAGCTCCATTTGAGCCCGGTGGGAAATCCGGCACCGCCGCGCCCGCGCAGCGAAGACTTCTTCATCTCGGCGATGACCTGCTCGGGCGTGATCTTGTCGCGGAGGATCTTCTTAAGCGCCTGGTAACCGCTGCGCGCTTCGTAGTCCTTGAGCCGCCAGTTGAGTCCGGTCAGCCCCTTGAGGATAATCGCGTCGGGTCCGTAGGCATCCGCAGAAAACGGCGGCATTGGCGCATTCACTTGCGCAGCTCCTCAAGCCAGGCATCGAGCTTGTCGGGCGTCATGAAGGACGCCATGGTCTTGTCGTTGTGCAGACACACCGGCGCATCGCCGCAGGCGCCCAGGCATTCCCCCTCTTTCAGCGTGAACTCGCCGTCGGGCGTGGTCTCGTTGAAGCCAACGCCGAGTTTATTCCTGAGATGAACCGCAGCGACGCTCGCGCCGGACAGGGCGCACGGCAGATTGGTGCAGATCGTGATCTTGTGGCGCCCGACCGGGTGCAAGTTGTACATGCCGTAGAAGCTGGCCGCTTCGAACACCGCGATCGGCGGCATGCCCAGATATTGCGCGACGAAGTCCATCGTTTCCGTGGAAAGCCAGCCCTTCTCGTCCTGCGCAATGGTGAGCGCCGCCATCACCGCCGATTGCCGCTGGTCAGCGGGATATTTGGCCAGCGCCTTGTCGATCCGGGCCAGCGATTCGGGCGACAGCATCATCGGCGCGTTCATCGGTCCACCTCGCCGAATACGATGTCCTGCGTGCCAATGATGGCCACCACGTCCGCGATCATGTGGCCGCGCGCCATTTCATCGAGCGCGGCCAGGTGAGCGAAACCGGGCGCGCGGATCTTCAGGCGGTACGGCTTGTTGGCGCCGTCGGACACCAGATAGATGCCGAACTCGCCCTTGGGCGCTTCGACCGCGGCATAGGTCTCGCCGGGCGGGACGTGCATCCCCTCGGTGAAGAGCTTGAAATGGTGGATCAGCTCTTCCATGTTCATCTTCATATCAACGCGCGACGGCGGCGCGATCTTGTGGTCCTCGGTGATGACCGGCCCCGGATGCTTGCGCAGCCAGTCGATGCACTGTTTCACGATTCGATTGGACTGGCGCATCTCCTCGATGCGCACCAGGTAACGGTCGTAGCAATCGCCGCTGACGCCCACGGGAATGTCGAATTCGACGCGATCGTAGACTTCGTAAGGCTGCTTCTTGCGCAGATCCCATTCGACGCCGGAACCGCGCAGCATCGGGCCGGTGAATCCGAGCGCGAGCGCCCGTTCCGGCGTAACAACACCGATGCCAACTGTGCGCTGCTTCCAGATGCGGTTGTCGGTGAGCAGCGTTTCGTACTCGTCGACATAGCGTGGAAAGCGATGGGCGAAGTCCTCGATGAAATCAAGCAGTGAATCCAGAAGCGCATCGCGCTCCAGCGTGCCATGATCGCCAACGCCGCCCTGTGCCTCAATCCGGGCGGAGTGCTGCTGTACTGCGTTTGCTCGCTGGAAGCCGAAGAGGGCGAGCTGCAGGACCGCTG
>JANOGH010000517.1:0-2840 GCA_031414075.1 Betaproteobacteria bacterium
CATCCGGGGCGGGAGGCGGTGCTTCGGCGCACTTCCCGCAATCGGCCGACTACGTCCGTAACGTGTCCGTGTGCCGCCACGCGTCCATGGCGGTGAAACTGCTTGTTCTGAGATAAACGATGATCCTTGCACTCGCCATCAAGAGCCTGCGTAACCGCAAATTCACCGCGGCGCTAACGGTGCTGTCGATCGCGCTCGCCGTGTTGCTGTTGCTGGGCGTGGAGCGCATTCGCCATGAATCGCGCGAGAGTTTTTCCGCCACGATCTCGGGTACGGATCTGGTGGTGGGCGCGCGCAGCAGCCCGGTGCATCTGCTGCTTGCCGCGGTGTTCCATATCGGCAACGCCACCAACAACCTGCGCTGGGACAGCTATCGGGCAATCGCCGGCCGCCCCGGAGTAGCGTGGACGATCCCCCTGTCGCTGGGCGATTCGCATCGCGGTTACCGCGTGCTCGGCACCACCCTGGAATATTTCGAACACTACCGCTTTGCGCGCGATCGCCGTCTGGTGCTGGCGCAGGGCAGGGCTTTCGAAGATGAACACGATACCGTGCTGGGCGCCGACGTCGCCCGGGCGCTGAAATACAAGCCGGGCGATTTGATCGTGATCGCCCACGGCGCCGGTGACGTCAGCTTCTCGCTGCACGAGCAGCATCCCTTCAGGGTCGCCGGAGTTCTGGCGCGAACCGGCACGCCGGTGGACCGCACCGTGCACGTATCGCTCGAAGGCCTGGACGCGGTGCACGAGGACGCCGCAGACGGCCAAGCGGCGGATCCGCTTGCAGCGATCGTTGGCGGGGACCGTGGCGCGGCCGCAAACAAGCCGTCCGTGCCAACGGCGATCACTGCGTTCCTGGTAGGACTGAATTCTCGCGCGGCGGCGTTGTCAATGCAGCGGGCAGTCAGCGTATATGCCGGCGAGCCGCTGACCGCCGTCCTCCCGGGATTGGCCTTGCAGGAGCTGTGGGAAATTACCGGCGCGGTCGAGAAAACGCTGTTTGCAGTTTCGGCTCTGGTGGTGGTGGTGGGCCTGGCCGGCATGCTGGTAGCGCTGCTCACCAGCCTGAGCGAGCGCCGCCGCGAGATGGCGGTTCTGCGCTCGGTCGGTGCGCGGCCGGCGCATGTGTTCGCGCTGATCCTCGGCGAAGCGGCGTTCCTGACAGCTCTGGGCGTTGTGCTGGGCGTGTCGGCGCTGTACCTGGGACTGCTCGCCGGGCAGCCATGGCTCGAATCGCGCCTCGGTTTGTTCATTGCGGTAAGCTGGCCCTCGGGCTATGAACTCGGGCTGATATTACTGGTGGGGTTGGCTGGCGTCCTGATCGGTTTGATTCCTGCCTACCGCTGTTACCGGTATTCGCTTGCCGACGGCATGACCATACGCATCTGATCTTTCGAGGGCACTGCAATGACGACGAAGCATCACCCGCGCGTTTTTTTGATCCTGCTCTGTGCCCTGCTGGCGCCGGGCGGGCCGCTGTCCCATGCGGCGGACGCACCTCGTCAGATCATGTGGAAAGACCTTGTGCCGCCGTTGCCGGCCGACTATATCTTCCCGAAACTCAGCAAACAGCAGGCCTTGCAGTTGATCGACATTGCCGATGTGCGCGATCGCAAGGCGCGCGGCGAAAAAGTCGGTGCAATCGAACTCGAGGACGAACATTCCGCTACACGCAAGCTGGAGCAGGCCGGATTCGATGTCGACGGATTGCTGGCAAAACGCAAGGAACTGGTCGAGAGCAGCCGCCAGCGCGCTCGCTCGGTGAACGCGGTGCTCGACGGTGAAACGGTACGCATGCCCGGCTATCTGTTGCCGTTGGAGTTTTCCGGCAAGGAAGTCACCGAATTCCTGCTCGTGCCCTACGTCGGGGCCTGTATTCACACCCCGCCGCCGCCGCCGAACCAGATCGTCCATGTGAAGCCGGACAAACCCGTTGCAAACGTCACTGTATTTGCGCCGATCTGGGTTACGGGCCGGATGTCGACCGTGTCGGCAAAGAAATCGCTGAGCCTGGTGGACGGAGCGGCCGACATCGATGTCGGTTACTCGATGCGGGCCAGTCTGGTGGAGCCGTATAAGGAGTAGGGGGCTTTACTTGAACGCCGGCAAGGCCGCAATATTGCCGACCTGCTGACCGGCGATATGCTCGTGCGGCGCGGGCTTGTTCATGACTGTGCGCATCTTCAGGCTGTCGACTCCATCTTCCCCAACCTCGATGCGTAACGCCGCCATGGTGCGGAACTTCAGTTCCGGTGCATACCAGACGGTCATCGTGCTGGTGTCGCCGACGGTGCGCACGTTGACAATGATCATCGCCGTGTTGATTTCCCTCCACGGGTTCTTCAGGTCGGCGAACGAAGCGGTGATGATCGGCTCGCCATCGAGTTCCAGTGTGACGACTGTGTTATCGCTGCTGCCGCCGTGCTTCACGATTTCCGCGGCGTGAAACCAGCCGGCGCCGAGCACGTGAAAGGTTGCGGTTTCGCCGGAGCGCGTGGCGCCGACCTCGCGTTCGGCCGTCACCATGTCGCCCCTGAAGACCTCTCCGCATGCAACGACTGCCGTTGCGCCCGTTAAAAGAACGAAAGCGGCAGTGACTGACCTTAGCCGGGCAAGGTGTCTGGAGTTCTGGTGCATGGGTAAAGTGTAGCACCTGAGGGGCCGTGAATGTCGTGAATGCCGTGAATATCGTGACGATCGGTAAACCTTGCCAGCGAATTCTGTCTTTAGAATACGATATTCACGCATTCACGGCCTTCACGCCCTTATGGAAACTTACACCCCCGGCTACGGCGAGGCCGCAGCCGCGTTCATGGCACGCCGCCGGCTCGACCCCAATGG
>JANOGH010000518.1:0-4071 GCA_031414075.1 Betaproteobacteria bacterium
CGTCACCCGGCGCGGTATTGAACCCTCACCGGCCAACGTGGCCTTCTATAACAATACGTTCTACAGCAATTCGACCGGCAATTTTATCGCGATCGATTTCCAGACCGGCAATGGGCACGTCGCCAGGAACAATCTCGGCTACGCACCCAATGCGACCGGAAACCCGCCGATGGTTAGCGGCTCTGCGACATTCTCGAATAACACTCCCAACGTTAAAGCATCACCAGCCTTCGTTGCTGGCTCGCCGTCTGCCCCGGTAGACTTTGGCTTGACGGCAGGCAGCTCCGCCATCAATGCAGGAGCGACGGTCCCGGTTTTTTCGGATCTCTTCCGAGCGAGCCGGCCCAAAGGTGCAACTATCGATCTCGGTGCTGCAGAGTTCTGAAGTTAAGTGGTCTCGACGGGTCGAAGACACTGGGGCGACCTTGCCCCCGCAATTCCGACCCGGGAAGGAAGCAGAGTAGGGGCGCAGCCAAGGCTGTACCGACCTTCATACACCTTGGACCCAGAACTCGCTTACTCTAACCGCGCTTCGCAAACGCACTTGGGGTCAGGTTGCCGCATGATCCATGTGGTTTGTGGTGATTGCAGTCAAGCCGACGGGATTCCATGTGCGCACGGGCATCGTCGATTATTACGAACTCATGACTTATTGACGGTCGGACACAACTCCCTCAGGTGGCTGTTAGAAGATCGGACAAAGTTGTTGTCGGTGGTCTTCCACATCGAGGTGAAATCGAGCTTCATGTCGCGACTCCAAGCCCATACGCGAATGCCGTGACGATGAAGGCCGTGCCGTGGTCAATCGTGTTGGCCTGTCGCACCGCCAGGATCTCGCACAGCAACAGCAAGACCGCTACATTGAACTGACCCAGCTCGCCCAGTTCCTAAACACACCAGGCTGGTGCACTCCTTCTTCCAAACGTGAATCGTCGCCTCGGCAATCCGAACCTGCCGGCATCCTGGCGCGAGTTGTCCCTCGGTTCGCACATGCCCGAGTTCCGGTGTGCTGGAATTCAATGGCACGGTAGTCTTCAAAGTCCATCTGGTCCCGAAGCCGTAGCGCGATTCGTCTTTTAGGAGTCTGCGATCGGAGACTGTGGAATCTAACGTAAACAAGAGATTGCAGTTCCGACCCCATTCGCGTCGCGGTTTGACGACGGTGATGGCCCATTTCACCGGCCGTGATGTCGGTGGCCATCAATAAACCAGCGTCTACTACGATGGGATCAGGAAAAAGGATCTTGCCGATATCTGATGTCATCTCCCCAGCGCAAGGCTGTTGCCACGCGCAAAAGTTCGAACCGTCCGCTTGCCGAATCGGCTCGATTCGCGCTATGACATTCTGACTTTTCCCGGCGAGCGGCGCGCATCATGGTTTCGCACTGCGCGCCGGCCATCAGAGTGCGGGAAATTCCACCTCCTCTCAGATCGTTCTCGACGCTCCGGATTATTTTCTGCGCTTCCACCGGACAGGGCCGGGACTTGCACGACTCTGGTTGTCTCGAAAAGTTCAGTGCGAGCGTCACTTCCTGCGGCGCGAAACCCTGTAAACCAATACAGCATTCGCGTTGGGCTCTTTCCTATGCCGAGCGCCGGTCTTGTCCAGTCCCATTCACTCGGTCTCTCGATGGCGACGGTTTATTCGCCGTACAAGTCGATTTGATGACGCGTTCACTCGCGTGCAATTGCTAACACGTTGACCGTCTGCGGAAAATCGCCGCGGGCACAAGCGTTGCAATGGGCATCCGCGAATATTGAACTTTCGAAATGTGCTGTTTCTATTCACGTCGCTTCGTCCACTGCATTTGGACGACTGCCGCTTCAACTGTTTCTGCAAAAGCGGCGACCCGGGAATGGGCTCAAGAGCCGACGGATCGAGTGTCGTGTTTTCCCGGGCACTGCGGACATGCGCTGGTTTTCCAAATGCGTCAGCGGGTTCTACGCACAGGTATGCGTGGTGCCGATTATTCTCGCGCGCTGATGAATGTCTCTAAATACGAGCAGATTTTTGTGAAATTGATGCGAACTTGTTCTGGTGAACGCGTGTGTTCTGCCACTGCAAGTAATGCGCAGCCGTTAATCCTTGAGGTGATGTGAGGTGATGCAATGTCGAACTGCCAGCCAGTCGGATCAAAGGTTCTTGTAGCGATGTTTCTTGCGGCACTGCTCGCTTTCCTTGGCCCCTCAGGCTGCGGGGGCGGGAGCGGGAGCGGGGGGGAAGAAGAGGTCAGTTTGTCCCCCCAAAACGCGGCTGTAGTCGCGTTCGCTGGCCGCCTCGATATCATCGCCCCATCCGTCCCCGCCAATCTTTCTGCACGCGCCGTGGCCTCCACGCAAATTGATCTATCATGGGTTGCCTCCACGGATAATCGGGGGGTTATCGGCTATATACTCGAGCGAAACGGCACACAGCTGTTCACGCTGCGCAACCTCGCCATATCAGGGGGCGTCATAACCGGGGAAGACATTTCTGTCTCCCCTTCCACGGAATATTCCTACGCCATCTGGGCGGTTGACGCGGCGTGGAATATTTCGGGCCAATCGAATGTCGCAGTCGCCACAACGCTTGGCGCTGATACGACACCCCCGATGGTATCCTCCACTTCACCGGCGAAGGCCGCGACGGCAGTCGCGTTGAACTCGGTGATATCCGCGACGTTCTCCGAGGCGATGCTGAAGACCACGTTGAGTAGTTCCACCTTCAAGCTGTCGACGCGTGCTGGCGCGACCGTCGTCGGCGTGGTGAGTGCGAGCAACAATTCCACGACATTTGCGCCCTCGGCCAATCTTTCCGCGAATACTGAGTACACCGCTACCATTACCACTGGTGTGACTGACGCAGCGGGCAATGCGCTTGGCGCCGACTTCAGCTGGACTTTCACCACCGGCGCCGCGCTTGACACGACGCCGCCGATGGTTTCCTCTGCATCTCCGGCGAATGCCGCGACAGGTGCTGCGCTGAATGCCTCGGTATCGGCAAGCTTTTCCGAGGCGATGACGAACTCCACGTTGACAACTTCAAGCTTCACGCTGGCCACGACTTCCGGGGGGGCATCGGTCAGCGGCACGGTGAGCATTAGCGGCAATACTGCGAGGTTTACGCCGTCGGCCAATTTGGCCGGTAGTACCCAGTACACCGCGACAATTACTACTGCCGCAAAAGACGCAGCGGGCAATGCGCTCGGGGGCGATTTCACCTGGAAATTTACCACCGCTGCAGCCCCCGATACGATGCCGCCGACCGTCATCTCCACGTCCCCGGCAAACGCGACGACCGCGGTGGCGCTGAACTCCTCGATATCGGCAACGTTCTCCGAGGCGATGACAAATTCTACATTGACAACTGCGAGCTTCCGTTTGGCGACGACGTCCGGGGGAGTGGCGGTCAATGGTACCGTAGTGGTCAACGGAAATTCAGCGGGATTTACGCCGTCGGTCAACCTGGTTGGGGGCACCCAGTACACGGCGACAATTACGACTGCTGCAAAGGACGCGGCAGGCAATGCGCTTCCTGTCACTTTCAGTTGGACTTTCACCACTGCTGCGGTTCTTGATACAACGGCCCCAACGGTGTCCGCCACATCCCCCCCAGCTAGCGCGACTGGCGTTGCGCTCAATACTGCGGTTTCAGCGACTTTCTCCGAGCCGATGAACAATTCCACGCTCAGCACCGCGACCTTCAGACTTGCGAAGACCTCCGGAGGCACAGCTGAGGCCGGTACGCTTAGCATGAGCGGGAATGCCGCAATGTTTGCACCGTCTGTTCCTCTTGCTGCAGCCACCCAGTACACCGCGACCATTACCACCGCCGTACGAGACGCGGCGGGCAATGCGCTGGCGGCCAACTTCACCTGGAGCTTCACCACTGGTTCGTCCGGCACGCCTCCACCCTCATCGACGCTTGCATGTCCGGTGGCAGGTCCGCCTGCGCTTTCGGTGGTCGCGAGCCGCACTTCGGGTGTCGCACCGCTGGCGGTCTTTTTCGACGCCTCAGGCACGACGTCTCCCGTGACGAGCAAGCCTTTTCACGATATCGAGTATCGCTGGGACTTCGGTGATCCGGGCGCC
>JANOGH010000519.1:0-4884 GCA_031414075.1 Betaproteobacteria bacterium
GGCGCGCGCGCACGCCAGTCCTATTCCCTTGCTGCCGCCGGTGATCAACACCGAGCGGTTCTTCAAACCGAGTCCCATCTTTTTTCTGCTGTGAAAGCGTTCATCCTACAAAAAGCACTCGCACCGCCCGATTCAGGTTTATGCGTTACGGCAACCCGGCGCCAAGCGGCAGCGGACTCGCTACTCAAATATGTTTCTGGAAAAAGAAGCTGGCGAAAATGCCGACGAAGATCGCCGCGCCGACCCAGTTGTTGTTTCGAAACGCGCGAAAGCAGTCGGCCGGCTCGCGATCCCGGATCATCCGGTACTGGACTGCGATCAGGCCGGCTGCAACAGCCAATCCGACGTAGAAAATCCAGCCTGGCCGGAACAGCCTGCCAATCCAGACCAAGATCAGCAGAAAAAGGGCGTGGGAACCCATCACGGCGGCGACATCAAGACGGCCGAATGTGATCGCGGAAGTGCGAATGCCGATCTTGCGATCGTCTTCCCGGTCCACCATGGCGTATTCGGTGTCATAGGCGATTGCCCAGAACACGTTCGCAGCCAACAGTATCCACGCCGCCTGCGGCACCTGGTTCGTGTGGGCAGCGAAGGCCATCGGGATGCCGAAACCGAAAGCCAGGCCCAGGACAGCTTGTGGCACGGCGAAAAAACGCTTGGTAAACGGATAAATCGCCGCAACGATGACGGCGACGATCGACAACTTGATGGTGAGCGGGTTCAATTGCACGACCAGCGCGAACGACGCCAGGATCAACACCACGGCTACCATCAAGGCTTCCATCGGCTTGATCCGGCCGGCTGCCAGCGGACGGTCCCGCGTTCGCGCCACCCGCGCATCGAAATCGCGGTCCGCATAGTCATTGATGGCGCAGCCCGCGGAACGCATCAGCACGGTGCCCAGGACAAAGATCCAGACAATCGTCCAGTCCGGATGGCCCCGCGATGACAGCCACAACGCCCACAACGTCGGCCACAACAGCAACAGGATGCCGATCGGCTTGTCGAGCCGGATCAACTTCTCGTACGCAGTCAGACGCTCGGTGAAAGTCATTGCAGTGCCGTCAGCCCCTGGGGTTGCCTTGCACGATAGCGGTGAGAACACCTTGTATGATCGCATAAGGCGTGGGCGGGCAGCCAGACACCGTGACGTCGACCGGGATCACGTTCGACACCCGGCCGCAACTGGCATAGCTCTCGCCGAAGATGCCGCCGGTGCAGCCGCAGTCGCCGATCGCCACCACCAGCTTCGGGTCGGGGGTGGCATCGTAGGTGCGCTTGAGCGCGACTTCCATATGGCGCGACACCGGACCGGTCACCAGCAGCATGTCGGCATGGCGCGGGCTGGCGGAAAAACGGATACCCAGTCCTTCAAGGTTGTAGTACGGATTGTTGCAGGCATGAATTTCCAGTTCGCAGCCGTTGCACGAACCCGCATCGACGTGGCGAATCGTCAGCGCGCCGGCAAACGAGGCCAGCACTTCCTGCTTCAGGCGCTGCGACAACGCACGCATCGCCTCGTCCGGTTGCGGCGGCACCTCGGTCTTGATGCCGGTGATCGCGATCTGTTTCAGTAGTTGATACATAAATTCAAATTAGCCGCCAAGACGCCAAGAGCGCCAAGAAATGCAAAGGCAACTCGCATCGAAAACCAACGTAGTGGCTTGGCCCAAATTCCCGGCGCAAATTTTCCGTAACACAATGGTCGCTGTTCATTCCCGTTATCGATTTTACTTGGCGCTCTTGGCGTCTTGGCGGCTAAAGTCCTTCATAAATCATGACCGCTGTAGGAAAGATTGAACGATTTGTTGATCAGCGGGAAATCCGGAACGATATTGCCGATCACTGCGTGCTCCAGCAGCGGCCAGTTCTGCCAGGACGGATCATGCGGGTGGCAGCGGGCAATTCTTCCATCCTGCCCCGTTTCCAGGGCAACCATGACTTCTCCGCGCCAGCCTTCCACCCAACCCAGGCCAAAGCGGCCCTGCGTCACGGCGGGCATCGGTTCTCGATGCGGTCCGGGGGGCAGCCTGTCGAGGATGGTCCGTAGCAAACGCAGCGACTCGAAGATTTCCTCGAAGCGCACCGTGACGCGGGCCGCAACGTCGCCGTTGCGGTGCGTGGCCATGCGCACGTCGAGCTGGTCGTAAGGCGCGCAGCCGAATTGCGCCCGCAGGTCCCAAGCCTGCGCACTGGCGCGTCCGGCGAGCCCGGTGAGGCCCATTTTCGCCGCCAACTCCGGCGCCACCTTGCCGCAGTTGATGAAGCGATCCTGCAGTCCGGCGTGATCATCGTAGATGGCCTTCAGCGCCCGTACATCTTTCTCCACCGTATCGGCTTCGAGCGCGATGCGCGACCAGGCCTCGCGGTGAAGGTCGCACGCCATGCCCCCCGGCACGATCGCATCCATCAAGTAGCGATGACCGAACGCCATCGCGTTGGTGCGCAGCCAGTCTTCCTTGAGGCGCGAGAACTGCGCCAGGCCGAACGCCAGCCCGGCATCGTTGCCGATGAAGCCGAGGTCGCCCAGATGATTGGCGACCCGTTCGCGTTCCAGGCACAGCGCACGCAGCCAGGCCGCGCGCATCGGGATCGTCATCAGCGCCGCCCCTTCGGCCGCCATAGAATAAGCCCAGGCATAAGCCACGGTGGAGTCACCGCTGACCCGGCCGGCCAGTCGCACGCCTTCTTCCAGCGTCATCTGCTCGAAGCGGCGCTCGATGCCTTTGTGCGTATAGCCCAGGCGCTCTTCCAGGCGCAGCACCCGTTCGCCAAGTACCGAAAAGCGGAAATGTCCCGGTTCGATCGTGCCGGCATGAACCGGCCCGACTGGAATCTCGTGCACGCCCTCGCCGCTGACCGGCACGAAGGCATAGTTGTCCTCGCCATCGGGCACGGCAGGGGCCGGATCGAAGTCGTGACGCAGCGGGTACGCGTGCCGCGGCCAGGCAGCGTGGCGCAGCCAGGGACGTTGGTCGCGCGCGCCGTCCGCAGCGACCCCGAACAGGTCGCACACGGCTCGCTGCATGCGATTGGCCGCCGGAAACAGATCGCTCAGGTCCGGAAACGTGGACTGTGCCGGCATCGTGATCCATAGCAAGCCGACGCGGATGGCGTACGCGACATGCACTGCGAAACCCGAGCCGCGGCCGCGCCAGTCGGAACCCCAGAGCGCCACCAACCGGCCGCCCTGGTCGAGCACGCCCTGCGCGGTGTCCCGCCACTCGCGCGCATTCACCGTGCCGCGCCATACGGGCGCCGCGCCGGGGAGAGGGGTCGTTAGATAGTTGAACGGCGTGTCGGCCATGTCCGCTCAACCGATCATCTGCGCAGCCTGCCGGTACCACTGCGCCAGGTAAGGAGGAATGTAAAGCCCGAGCAGCAGCACGATCGCCAGGTGCGCAAATACCGGCACCGCGGCAGGCGCGTGCGGCAGGCGCTGCGCGGTGGTATCCCCGAATACCATACCCTGAACCTTGCCGAAGATTGCTGCAAAGGCGACACCCAGCGAAATCAGCAGGAACGGCGTGGCCCAGGGGTGCTCGCGCATCGCCGTGGTCAGGATGAGGAATTCGCTGGCAAACACGCCGAATGGCGGGACGCCCAGAATCGCCAGCGCGCCCAGCATCAGGCTCCACCCGACCGCCGGGCTGACGCTGATCAAGCCGCGGATGTCTTCGATCACCTGGGTGCCGGCTTTCTGCGCGGCGTGGCCAACAGCGAAGAAGATCGCCGATTTCGTCAGTGAATGCACCGTCATGTGCAACAGCGCCGCGAACGACGCCACCGGCCCGCCCATGCCGAACGCGAACGTGGCCAGCCCCATGTGCTCGATCGAAGAATAGGCAAACAGCCGCTTGACGTCTTTCTGCCGCGACAGCGAAAAAGCCGCCACCACCACCGACAGCAGGCCGAACCCCATCATGAGATTGCCGGCGAGATTGCTGCCGAGCGCACCGTCCACCAGCACCTTGTTGCGCACCACCGCATACAGGGCGACGTTGAGCAGCAACCCGGACAGCACCGCCGAGATCGGCGTCGGGCCCTCGGCGTGCGCATCGGGCAGCCAGTTATGCAGCGGCGCCAGCCCGACCTTGGTGCCGTAGCCGACCAGCAGAAAAACAAATGCGATGGAAAGCACGGTCGGTTCGAGGCTGCCCTTCACCTCGTTGAGGTGGGTCCACAACAACGCGCCCCCTCCCGAACCGAGCACGCGTTCCGCGGCGAGATAAAGAAGAATCGTGCCGAACAGCGCCTGCGCGATGCCCACGCCGCAAAGAATGAAGTATTTCCACGCGGCCTCCAGGCTGGCCGGGGTGCGATACAGGCTGACCAGCAGCACCGTCGCCAGCGTCGCCGCTTCGAGCGCCACCCAGAGGATGCCGACGTTGTTGGTCAGCAGCGCCAGCAGCATGGTGAACGTGAACATCTGGTACATGCTGTGATACAGCCGCAGCCTTCCGGCCGAGAGCTTGCCGCGCTGCTCTTCGATGCGCATGTACGGGCGGCTGAACAGCGCCGTGGTGAAGCCGACAAACGCGGTCAGCGTCACCAGAAAGACGTTGAAGGGATCGATGAAGAATTGTTCCTTCCACGCCAGCATCGGCCCGTCGGCGATCACTCGCGTCGTCAGGGCCGCCGCCGCCACAAAGGTGAGCAGGCTCACCAGGGCGTTGATTTCGGGGGCGCGCCCGCGATGGCCGCCCAGCGCCAGCAGCGCGCTGCCCGCGAGGGGAATCCCGAGGAGCAGCAACAGTTCCATCTATTCGTCTCTCAGTTTTTCCAGATGGTGGATATCGAGGCTGTCGAACGTTTCGCGGATCTGGAAGAAGAAGATGCCGAAGATGAACGTGCCGACCAGCACGTCCAGCGCGATGCCGA
>JANOGH010000520.1:0-2762 GCA_031414075.1 Betaproteobacteria bacterium
AAAAGAAAGAAGCCAAGCGGCTCAAGAAGGCCGAAAGAAAGTTCTGATGAGAATGTGAGCTGCCGGGTCGTCGGGCGCGGTCGAGTACTCTGCCCGACCCGGCCGTCTGTCGTCCGGGAGCGGCACCATGCCGTTCCTGCGAGTCCATTTACCCTTGAACCGCAAATGCGGCAAGGCGCAAATAAAAACACGCAAATGAAATAGTAGGAATAATATCGTGGGGAATTGAGGGGCCGCGCTCTGAATGTAGCATCGAAGAAAAATTTGATCGGAATGTTATTGCTATTCTTGGCGTTCCCTTTGCGCCTTGGCGCCTTTGCGGTTATCTGTCTTCCAGAGCGTCACACCTTGCGCCCGTAGTTCAACAATCCCTGTGGCCCCTTGGGCGGGTGCGACCGTATCGCTTCTTCGTTCGGCACGATGCCCCAGCCAGGCCGGCCCGGCATGACGAGATGGCCGTCGACGAATTCCGGCACATGGTCGAACAGCTCATGGTCCCACGCGATACGGTCGATGTCGGTCTCCATGATGCGCAGGTTCGGCACCGCTGCCGAGAAGTGCGCGTTCATCATCGTGCACAGGTGGCCATAGAAATTGTGCGGGGCGACGTTGACCTCGTGCGCTTCGGCGGCGGCGGCGATTTTCATCGACTGCCACACGCCGTTCCAGGGCGTGTCGACGATGGCGACGTCCATCGCCTGCTCGCGGAAGTAGGGCATGAACTCGCGCAGGCCGAGCAGCGTTTCGCACGAGCTGATCGGATGCGGGCTCTGCCGGCGGATGGTGCCCAGCGCTTCGGGAACGAAGGAGTCGATCTCGACCCAGAAGATGTCGAGATCCGCGATCGCGCGCAGGATCTTGAGATAGCCTTCGGTCTTGGCGTTGAAATTCAGATCGAGCAGAATGTCGACATCCGGACCGGCGCCCTCGCGCAGCGCTTCGAGGTGCATGACCAGATTGCGCAGCACGCCGCGTTCGACATTGAGCTCGGGTGCGAACGGGATACCGAAGCCGGGACGCCAGCCGCGAGCGTTCTTCCGGTCCGCGTCGTACGTGAAGATGTTGGTCTTCAGGGCGGTGAAACCCTTTTCTCTTACTTCGCGGCCGATCGCCTTGACGCCGTCGAGATCGGTGATCGCCGGCGTGTAGTGTGTCGGATGATTGATCCGCCAGGTGGCGCAATGCGACCAGTACACACGGATGCGGTCGCGGATCTTGCCGCCGAGGAGTTCGTAAACCGGTACGCCGAGTCCCCTGGCCTTGGCATCGAGCAGCGCGTTCTCGATCGCGCCCATGGCGAGCGCGATGATGCCGCCGGAAGCCGGGCGGGTGGCGCTGTAGAGTTCCGCATAGATGCGCTCATGCGCGCCGACTTCCTGGCCGATGACGCGGGCGGAGAGTCGCTCGATGACGGTGCCCACGCCGGGCGCGCCAAAGCCTTCGTCGAACTCGCTCCAGCCGACGATGCCGGCATCGGTGGTGAGCTTGACGAAGTGATAGTTGCGCCAGCCCGCGCCGCAGGACAGCGTCTCGATGCTTTTGACTTTCATTGTTCTTCCCCTACTCTAGGGCGAGAGCGTCGACGCAGCAGCTTCAGCCGTAAGTGTTTCACCTTAAGGACGCAGAGGAAAAGCACGAGAGGGCGCAAAGGAAATCGGTAGACAAATATCCCATCAACGGTACATGGCAAATTGAAGTATTGATGCCAGTTTTGGTCGCGGCCCATCCCGGAACACCAAGATTTTCATTTCCCATATCCTGTTTTCCTCTGCGTCCTTTCTTTTCTCCTCCGCGTCCTAAAAGGGTACTCCGACGTGCTACGCACGTAGGGTATCTGCGTCAACGCTCTTGAATTTTTCTATTTTCCACAGCGCGCATAGCCGATGTCGCGCACAATATCGCCTCTGCCATTTTAGTTTACCGGCCTCCTTTCATGATCCCTTTTTCAATCCTCGATCTTTCCCCGATCCCCAAAGGCGCCAGCGCGGCCGTGGCATTGGGCAACACGCTCGAGCTCGCGCAGCACGCGGAAGGCCTGGGCTACCAGCGCTACTGGCTTGCCGAGCATCACAACATGCCGGGTATCGCCAGCGCCGCCACCGCGGTCGTCATCGGCCACGTCGCCGGCGGCACCAAAACCATCCGCGTGGGCTCCGGCGGCATCATGCTGCCGAATCATTCGCCGCTGGTCATTGCCGAACAGTTCGGGACGCTGGCCTCGTTGTATCCGGGCCGCATCGATCTCGGTCTGGGCCGGGCGCCCGGCACCGACATGATGACGGCGCGCGCCCTGCGGCGCGATTTTGCGGACAGTGCCGAGCAGTTCCCGCAGGACGTGCAGGAACTGCAGTACTACTTCGCCGACGCGGAACCGGGACAACGCATTCATGCAGTGCCCGGCGCGGGGCTCGATGTCCCGATCTGGTTGCTGGGATCGAGCCTCTTCAGCGCACAGCTCGCGGCCCTGCTCGGGTTGCCGTTTGCCTTTGCCTCGCATTTCGCGCCCGATCTGATGAGGCAGGCGCTCGACCTCTACCGCGGCGGCTTCCAACGGACCAAACACCTGGACCGGCCTTACGCCATGCTCGGCGCGAATGTGCTGGCCGCCGATACCGATGCGCAGGCGCGGCGCCAGTTCACCTCGCAACAACAATCCTTCATCAATCTCCGGCGCGGAACACCGGGCCAGGTGCCGCCGCCGATCGACGACATCGATGCGTACTGGTCTGCCGCCGAGAAGACGATGGTGGAACGCTCTCTCG
>JANOGH010000521.1:0-4763 GCA_031414075.1 Betaproteobacteria bacterium
TCTGGATGAAATGGCCAAGGCGGAACCGAAGATAGACTGGGTATCGACCCAGGACTTTCGTCCACGGCTCATCCGCCGCTGGAAGGCGGCGCACCTCACCGCCTTTACTTTCCAGTTCTTGACCAGTTCCCCCGGAAAGCCGCCCGAGGCTGTCAGCACGCGGTCGCTCGGCGTGGCGCTGCGATTCACCGCCCCCACCACCTGCGCGTAGGTCGGCACCGCCGCCGGTTCTGTGGCGCGCGCCACGGTTTCGTTCCACACCGCATAGAGCCTGCGCGCCTGGTCCTGCCAGGTCTGTGGGGCGCGATAGTCTTGCAACGCAAGTTCCAGTTCAGAGATGCCTTCGCGCGCATCGGACACCACCGAATGGGCGCGGTGCTTCACCGCGTCAAAGCGCGCCGCGTTGAGCGATATCAAGCGAAACTCGGGACTGTCAAACACCGTCCACGACCCGGTGGTGAAATCCTGCAGCCGCGTGCCGATGGCCAGCACCACATCCGCTTCCGCCGCCAGCGCATTGGCGGAACTCGATCCGATGACGCCCAATGGTCCCGCGTTCATCGCATGTTCATGCAGCAGCGTGCCACGGCCAGCGATGGTTTCGACCACCGGAATGCCGTGACGCGCAGCGAACTGCGACAACTGTTCCGCAGCGCCGGAATAGAGCACTCCGCCGCCGGCCACGATCAACGGTCGTTTCGCCTTCGATAGCAACGCAGCCGCGGTGGCCAGCTCATGCTGGTCCGGCCGAGCGCGCCGGATGCGATGCATCACCGGCTCGAAGAACATGTCCGGATAGTCAAAGGCCTCGCCTTGCGCGTCCTGCGCCAGACCCAGGAATACCGGCCCGCAATCCGCCGGGTCGAGCAGCGTCGCGACGGCCTGGGGCAGCGACTGCAGAATCTGCTCCGGACGCACGATGCGGTCCCAGTAGCGGGTCACGCAGCGGAATGCATCGTTAACTGTGGTCGATGGCGCATGGAAATGCTCAACCTGCTGCAGCACCGGGTCGGGAAAGCGATTGGCGAATGTATCGCCAGCGAGCAGCAGAATCGGCATTCGGTTGGCGTGCGCCACTGCGGCGGCGGTCACCATGTTGGTCGCGCCGGGCCCGATGGAGCTGACGCTCACCATCATCTGGCGCCGCAACTTCGCCTTGGCGAAGGCGATACCGGCAAGCGCCATCGATTGCTCATTCTGTCCGCGCCAGGTGGGCAGCTTGTCCTGCACCGCCTCAAGGGCCTCCGCCAGGCAGGTGACGTTGCCGTGGCCAAAAATGCCGAAGGCGCCGGCGAACAGCGGCACGGTGCGTCCGTCGAGATCGGTTTGCTGGCTGCATAGATAACGAACCAAGGCCTGCGCCATGGTCAATCGCACGGTTTTCATCGCTCTCCTCCTGCCGGCTGAAGTTGCTTTTGTGAGCGGCAGTCTTTCATCGGCGGATCATTCCGTCAACTTCGGTCAATTGACACGGACAGCAAAGCTTTGGATGATCCGCTACAGAATAATTCAACCGGGAGGAAATCATGCTGCGAATCGCCATGATCGGCGCGGGTCGGATCGGAAAGGTCCACGCCGGCAATGTGGCACTCCATCCGCGCGCGAAACTGGTCGCGGTGGTCGATCCGGTGGAGGCTTCGGCCAAGGCGCTGGCAAACGCGCTGGGCTGCCAGTGGTCAACCAAGCCCGCCGACCTGATCGAGGGCAAGGAAATCGACGCGATCATCGTGGGCTCGCCCACGGATACCCACATCGAACTGATTCAGCGCGCTGCCGCTGCAGGCAAAGCAGTGCTGTGCGAGAAGCCGATCGGACTCAACATCGCGGAAGTCAATCACTGCCTGGACAAGCTGAAGAAGACACCCACGCCGCTGCTGCTCGGATTCAATCGCCGCTTCGATCCCAGCGCCGCCGCAATGAAGCGCGCGATCGACGCGGGCGAGATCGGTACGTTGCGCCAAGTCGTGATCACCAGCCGTGATCCGGGGCCGCCCCCGCTGAGTTATGTCGCCACCTCCGGCGGCCTGTTCCGCGACATGACCATTCACGATTTCGACATGGGGCGCTGGCTGCTGGGAGAGGAGCCGACTGAAGTATTCGCATGCGGGAACGTGCTGGTGGATCCCCAGGTCATGCAGTACAACGACTATGACACGGCGATGGTCATCATGCGCACTGCGAGCGGTAAACAGTGCCACATCAATAATTGCCGACAGGCCGCCTATGGTTACGATCAGCGCATGGAAGTGCTGGGTTCCAGCGGAATGATCGCCAACGATAACCTGTGCGCCACCACCCTGCGCCGCTCAAACGCCTCGACTACGCAGGCGCGCGAACCGCTGCTCAGTTTCTTCCTGGAGCGCTACGCGGATTCCTATCGGTTCGAACTCGACGCCTTCATTGATGCGGTCCTCGGAGGAAAGCCGGTACCGGTAGGCGCGGAAGACGGCCGGCACGCGTTGGTGCTCGCGGACGCGGCGCTTGAGTCGGCCCGCAGCGGTCGCAGCGTGCGCGTCTGATGGCGAGCAGGAATATCAGCGTCGGCGTGAGAGGCTCGGGTTTCATGGGCAAGGCGCACTCGCTCGGTTATCGCCGCACGCGCGGCTCGGTCAACCCCAGCGAACGTGCGCTGCGAAGCACTTCCTGCGTCTCGTCATCGTCGAGGGCGTTCACCGGCGGGATCGGTCGTCCGCAGTCGATGCCAAGTCGCGCCGACAGCACTACTTTGCACACGTGCGCGGGGGCGCCGAACATCCACACCAGTTGCACGTACTTGCGCACGCCGTCCTGCAGCGTCTTGGCGCGAGCCAGGTCGCCCTTTTCCCAGGCGGCGAACAGCTCGGCGTAGTGCCAGGGTGCGAGCGCGAGCGGCGCATCGATGCTGCCGACCGCCCCCATGGTGAGCGCAGGCAAAGGAAACGCGCCGTTGCCCGAGAAGCAGATCAACCCCATGTCGGCGAACACGCGGATATCGGAGAAGTTGGGCGCCGAGTGCTTCAGGCCCTTGAGCGTAGGAATGGCCCGCATGAACTTCTCCATCAGCGCCGGGACGGTTTCGACCTGTGTGAGCTGCGGGAGGTTGTAGACGAAGAAAGGAAGGTCGCCGGCGGCATCGGCAACTGCCTTGTAGTGGTCGATCCGCGAGCGCTCGCTGCTGGGGAAGAAGACCGGTGGCACGCAGCAGACCGCGGCGCAGCCGGCGGCTCGGGCGCTCGTGGCGGCCTTCACGGCGGCTGCAGTGCTGATGGCGCCGACGTGCATGATGACGAGCGCCCGCCCGCGGCACACCTCGCCCGAGATTCGCGCCACGGCATCGCGCTGATCCTCGGTCAGGATCGGCCCTTCGCCGGTGCTGCCCGCCATCCAGAAGCCGTTCGCGCCGTGCGTGATATTGTCCTCGAGCAGCGCGCGCAACGCCTTCTCATGGATCTTGCCATCGTCGGTCACCGGCGTCGGCGGCGCCGGGAACACGCCTTTGAACTCTAGTTTCATCGCGGGGGAAAGCCTCTGTGGATGGGTGGGGGATGCCGGAACAATCCGGGTGTGGACGAAATCAATGCTAACGAGGCGGTTGTCCCAAGACAAGCCCTGGACGTCAGTTGCCCCTGAGCCCGCGCGACAGATTCGGCGCGAGATCCGCTCACGCCATGACGAACTCGATCGCCTTGCCCGACGTGTTCGAGTTCCGCGCGCTGATGGGCGCCACAGTAAGGGTGCGCACGGCCGCGGACTTGCCGGTCGCCGTTTACGGGAGCCGCGCAAAATGAAAGACTGGGCGCATGCAAGCCCGCTTTCGAACGACGCATCCGCGTTGGGTTTCGCCAAATGGGCGATTCCGGGACTCGCAACAACCATATTGGGAGAAACGATGGCTACAATCGCAACCGGTACCGATGATCTACTGGCGGATCTCGATCAAGGCGTACTCACACTCACCATGAACCGGCCGAAAGCTCGCAACGCAATGTCCAGGGCAATGGTGGCGGCGCTTGCCGAACAATTGGGCAAGGCCGAGCTCGATCCGGAGGTCCGCTGCATCGTGCTCACGGGCGCGGGAAAAGGGTTTTGCGCGGGCGGCGATGTCAAGGGTATGGCGGCGAGCGGCGATGGCACGGTCGGTCAAAATACGATCGATGGGGCGATTCATCGACAGCGGGTCAATCAGCGCGCCACGGCGGGAAAACTCTACAGCATTCCCAAGCCCACCATTGCTGCGCTCCCCGGCGCCGCCGCGGGTGCAGGGCTGTCGCTCGCGCTGTCTTGCGATCTGCGCATCATGGCGTCGGACGCCATCATGACGACGGCTTTCGGCCGGGTCGGATTTTCAGGTGATTACGGCGGCACGTTTTTCATGTCCCAACTGGTCGGCACCGCCAAGGCGCGCGAACTGTATTTCCTCTCGGATCGCGTGAGCGCCGAAGAAGCGCTGCGCATCGGGCTGACCAATTGGATCTGTGCGCCGGAAGCGCTGGCCGGCAGGACCCGGGAAATCGCGAACCGGTTGGCGGCAGGTCCGGCGGTCGCGTATCGCTACATGAAGGAGAATTTCCAGCGCGCGATTTCGTCCGGCGACGTCTACGACTGTCTGGACCTCGAAGCAACCCACCACGTGCATTGCGGGCAGACCGAAGATCACCGCAATGCGGCCAAGGCGTTCGTCGAGAAGCGCGAACCCGTATTCCAGGGGCGTTGATGAAACACTGAATAAGTCCTCGTTTGTCATTCCCGTGAAGCTTGTCCCCGAATGAATCTATCGGGGAGCG
>JANOGH010000522.1:0-3270 GCA_031414075.1 Betaproteobacteria bacterium
ACGGCATGGCACTGCACGGCGGGATCATCCCCTACGGCGGCACTTTCCTCGTGTTCTCGGACTACGCGCGCAATGCCCTGCGCATGGCCGCGCTGATGGGGCTGCGCGCGATCTACGTGTTCACGCACGACTCCATCGGCCTGGGCGAGGACGGCCCCACGCACCAGCCGGTCGAGCACGCGGCGAGCCTGCGCCTGATCCCGAACATGGACGTCTGGCGGCCTTGCGATTCGGTGGAATCCGCGGTGGCATGGATCGCCGCGGTCGAACGCCGGGACGGACCGGCGTGCCTGCTGTTTTCGCGCCAGAACCTGCCTTACCAGGTGCGCGATGCCGAACGGCTCAAACAGGTTGCGCGCGGAGGTTACGTGCTCTCGGATGCCGCGAGTCCACAAGCGATCATCATCGCCACCGGATCCGAAGTTTCGCTGGCGATGGCCGCGCAGAAGTTGCTGGCCGACGCCGGCGTTGCGGTGAGAGTAGTGTCGATGCCGAGTACGAGCGTGTTCGACCGCCAGGAGCCAGATTATCGCGAAGCGGTGCTGCCCAAGGGCATGAAGCGCGTCGCGGTGGAGGCCGGCGTGACGGACTACTGGCGCAAGTACGTGGGGCTCGAGGGTGCGGTGGTCGGACTCGATCGCTTCGGTGAATCGGCGCCTGCCGGTGAACTGTTCAAGTTCTTCGGCATTACCGCAGACGCCGTCGCCGATGCCGTGAAACGCGTGATTTGAAGAGCGTCAGGTTGCGCGCGCGGCGGCTGTAGAGGAAGAGCCATGCAGAATACGATGCGCTTGGTCGTTGACATCGGCGGCACCAATGCGCGACTTGCACTGGTCGCCGCGGATTCACTGCAGCCGGAGCACGAAAAGAGTGTGCGCTGCGCCGAATTCGACGGCCTGGAACAGGCCGTGCGCCGCTATCTGCATGGCTGCGGCAATCCTGTTGTGCGCGAAGCGGCGCTCGATGTCGCCACCGGCATTACCGGTGATTTCGTACAACTGACCAATGGGCCGTGGGGATTTTCGATCGAGCAGACCCGCCGCAATCTGGGGCTCGACCGGCTGCATGTCGTCAACGACTTCACCGCACTCGCGCTGGCGGTGCCGATCCTGCTTGCGGATGAACTGCAGCAGATTGGTGGGGGAACGTCAGTTCCAGCAACGCCGATTGCGGTCATCGGTCCGGGCACCGGCCTCGGTGTTTCCGGATTGGTCCCGGTCGGCAACGGCTGGGTCGCGTTGCAGGGCGAAGGCGGTCATACCGCGTTCGCTCCGATGAGCGCGCGCGAGATAGGTGTTCTCGGTTGGCTGCAACAGCGATACGATCATGTCTCCACGGAACGCGTGGTCAGCGGCATGGGACTGGAGAATCTCTATCAGGCGTTGTGCGCATTGGATGGCGTGGAAGCACAACCTCTCGGCCCGGATAAAATCACCGCGGCAGCGTTGTCCGGCAGCGATGCTCAGTGCGCGCAAGCCGTGGAAATGTTCTGTGCGATCCTGGGCGCGGCCGCTGCGAACCTGGTGGTCACCCTCGGTGCGCGCGCCGGTTGCTACATCGGCGGCGGCATTGTACCCAGGCTCGGGGCCTACTTCGCCCGCTCGCCGTTTCGCGACCGGTTCGAAACAAAAGGAAGATTTTCCAGCTACGTTGCGTCGGTGCCGACCTACGTGATTCTTGCACAGACGCCCGCCCTACGCGGTCTCGCCACGCTTTTTCCCGTAGCACGATAAAATCATGAACGCATTGATCGACGGCATTGGCCTGATTGCCGGATTGCTGACCACGACCGCGTTCATACCGCAGGTATGGAAAATCTACCGGACTAAATCGGGCAAGGACGTTTCGGCAAGGATGTTTTCCATCTTGAGCGCCGGCATCGTGCTCTGGCTGATCTACGGCATTCTCGTGCGGTCCGTTCCACTGATTCTGACCAACGCAGTTACGCTGGTGCTTTCGCTGGCCATCATCGCGCTCAAGATCCGCTATCGACAACGCGCGCGCGGCGGGGAGCAGGACATCGGGCTGCCCTAACCTATTCGTTTCTCCGTCGCAGGATCGAAGAACACCACTTTCGACACGTTGAACAGCAGCTCCATCGATTGCCCGGCTGCGCAGGCCTGTTCCGGCCGCACCCGGCCGCACACCATTTCGCCGTTGATGCGAATGAGCACCAGAGTATCGGGGCCAGTGGGTTCCACCATCTCCACATTGCAGCTGCGGCTGTAGACGTTGCGGCCGGAGGGCTGCGCGGTGGCGCTGTCGGTAATCTGCTCCGGCCGGATGCCGAGGATTATTTCCTTGCCGATCCACGGCCGCAGTGTGCTTTCCGCATCCTGCAGCGGCAGCACGAAGCTCTCCTGCGCATCCTTCAGGCGAGCGCCGACGCTGCCTGCGTGCGCCACGACCTCGGTCTTGATGAAATTCATCGACGGCGAGCCGATGAAGCCGGCGACGAACAGATCCGCCGGCCGGTCGTAGATCTCCTGGGGCGAGCCGAACTGGCGGATCTCGCCGCCCTGCATCACCGCGATCTTGCTGCCCAGGGTCATGGCCTCGATCTGGTCGTGAGTGACGTAGACGATGGTCGCCTTCAGGCGATCGTGCAGCAACTTGATCTCCAAGCGCATTTCGACGCGCAGCTTGGCGTCGAGGTTGGAGAGCGGTTCGTCGAACAGGAACAGTTGCGGGTCGCGGGCGATGGCGCGACCCATGGCGACGCGCTGGCGTTGTCCGCCCGAAAGCTGCGAGGGCTTGCGATCGAGGAGGGGGACCATTTGCAGGATTTTGGCGACGCGTTCGACGATCTTTTCCTGCTCGGCTTTGGGCACCCGGCGCATTTCCAGTCCGAAGGAGATGTTCTCACGCACTGTCATGTTCGGATACAACGCGTAGGACTGGAACACCATGGCGATGTCGCGGTCCTTCGGGCTGAGGTTGTTCACCACCCGATCGCCGATCAGGATATCGCCGGAGGTTGCCGTGTCCAGGCCGGCCATGATGTTGAGCAGTGTGGACTTGCCGCAGCCGGACGGGCCCACGAGGATCAGGAACTCCCCCGATTCGATCTCCAGATCGATGTCCTTGAGGACCTCGACGGTGCCGAACACCTTGCGAACGTTTCTGACTGCGAGCGATGACACCGTCGGACCTCCTTCCTCAACCCTTCACCGAGCCGGCGGTCAGGCCGCGCACGAAGTACTTTCCGGCCACCACGTAGACGAACAGCGTCGGCAGGCCGGCGATGATGGCCGCCGCCATGTCGACGTT
>JANOGH010000523.1:0-4689 GCA_031414075.1 Betaproteobacteria bacterium
GCAAACGGGTCTGCAGATCGGGAGGCATGTCGCCGATCTCGTCCAGGAACAGCGTCCCGCCCTCCGCCTGTTCGAAACGGCCGCGACGCATCGCTTGCGCGCCGGTGAATGCGCCGCGCTCGTGGCCGAACAATTCCGACTCGAGCAGATCCTTCGGAATCGCCGCGGTATTGATGGCGATGAAAGGCCTGGCGGCGCGCGGACTGTGGCGATGCAGTGCGCGGGCAACCAACTCTTTGCCGGTACCCGATTCGCCGTTGATCAGAACCGTGGCATGCGACTGGGTGAGCCGGCCGATGGCGCGGAAAACTTCCTGCATGGACGCGCCCTGGCCGAGAATTTCCGGAGCATCCTGCGTAATCTCCACGACATCGTCCTGCCCCAGGCTTTCCTGCATCGCGCGTCGTATCAGGTCGACTGCGTGGTCCACGTCGAAAGGCTTGGGCAGATACTCGAATGCACCGCCCTGGAAGGCAGCCACGGCGCTCTCGAGATCCGAATAGGCGGTCATGATGATGACCCGCAGGGTCGGATGTTTCTCCTTTATTTTCTGCAGCAACTCGAGCCCGGAGCCGCCAGGCATGCGGATGTCGCTCACCACCACTTGTGGCGTGGAGGAGGCGAGCGCCTGCAGCGCTTCCTGCGCGGAGGCAAATACCTTGAATACGATGTCCTCGCGCGTGAGTGCTTTTTCAAACACCCAGCGGATCGAGCGATCGTCGTCGATGATCCAGACAGGTTTCATATGTTGTTCGAAATGGGGAACAGGATGCTGAAGCGGGTCTCACCCGGCCTGCTTTCGACTTCTATCGTTCCGTGATGCTGGCTCACGAAGGTCTGAGCTATCGTCAGCCCGATTCCGTGGCCGCCTTCGCGCCCTGATATCAGCGGAAAGAAAATCTTGTCCATGAGTTCATCCGGAATACCGGGTCCGTTGTCGATGATATTTACCATCAGCGCGAGGCGATGCCTCTTCTTTGCCAGGGTTACCCGCCTTGCAATGCGGGTACGCAATATTATTCTTCCCCTCCCCTGCATCGCCTGGGCGCCATTGCGGGCGATATTCAGCAGCGCCTGGATGATCTGCTCCCGATCGGCCGTCAACGACGGCAGGCTCACGTCATAATCCGTATGGATGGTGACGCCCTCCGGAAATTCCGCCAGCAGCAGACTGCGCACACGTTCCAGAGCCTCGTGAATGTTGAAGTGTGCAACTTGCGGCAGGCGATGCGGTGTAAGCAGCCGGTCCATCAGCGAGTGCAGCCGGTCCGCTTCGTTCATGATGACCTGCGTGTATTCGTGCAGTTCCGGGCGCTCCAGTTCCCGGTCGAGCAACTGCGCCGCCCCGCGCAGCGCCCCCAGAGGATTCTTGATTTCGTGGGCCAGGTTGCGGATCAATTCCCTGGTTTGTGCACTTTGCTCCATGAGACGCTCTTCGCGGGCGATGCGTAACTGCTGCTGCAGCGGGCTCAGTTCGATCAGAAAACCAGAGAGTTCTGCAATTTCCATCGGGGTAACGGTGCACGATACTTCGAGCCGGTTGTGACCGGTTACCGCAAGCGGAAGATCGTGTTGCGTATAGCTGCAATTGTTCTGACTTGCATAATTCACTGCCGCGATCATCAGTTCGGGTTCGGCTATCACGCGCTCGAGCGGCGTTCCGACGATGTTCTTGGCGCTGATGGCGAGCAGATTCTCAGCCGCCGGATTCACGTAGTGCACGACCTTATCCATGTCGAGCAGAACGACCGCCGTCGCCAGCGCGTCGAGTCCGGAAAAGCGCAGCGGGGTCATCGATACGTCACGCGACGAACGTCGAAAATCTCAGCAGGAAATGCGCCACGACGATGCGCGGGCCCGACGCAGGTGCAAGGGGCGGGCGGGTGGGGAAAGAGCGTGCCGGCGATGCGGTGGTCGCGGACGCTTACTTCAGATTGGCGATTTCGCGCCGGATAGCGTCGAGATTGCGCTCGTGCGTCGCCACGGCATCCCGGTAAGGCTGCACGCGCTCGAGAAAGCGCTGGTAATTGCGCTCGTTGCCATCGCGCGTTGCTTCCTGCGCGGCAAGCTGTTGCTTGGCTTGTGTGAGTTGAATCGTTTCGTCCGCAATTTCCTGTTCCAGTATGCGGCGGCGCTCGTCGTCCCGCGCTTTCTGGGTGCCTTCGCTTACCCGCGGAAGCTTGGCTCTGGCCTCGGAGTTGGTCGGTTTGGAATCCGAATTCCTGGCGCTGGACGGCGCCGGTTTGGGAGCAGGGTCGTCGAAACATTTCACTTTGGTCGCGCCCTTCGGGGGACTGTTGGGCGTATTCGAGTAAATCACGCGACCTTCGCTGTCCAGATACTTGCAGGTTTCCGCCCAGGCGACGTGCTGCAGCAACGCGAGTGCGAGAAACAAGGCGAGAC
Organism: Betaproteobacteria bacterium; assembly: GCA_031414075.1. Taxonomy (GTDB): domain Bacteria; phylum Pseudomonadota; class Gammaproteobacteria; order Burkholderiales; family JACQAP01; genus JACQAP01. The sequence continues at coordinate 2,404 of JANOGH010000523.1, forward strand.
GGCGAGAATGCATCGGGTTCACCTGCCAGGTTGACGGAGGAAGAGGGGGCGCAGCAGCACCTCGCTATCCCGTGGCGGAGTCTAAGGCAGGTGTATTCGATTATCAATCCGCGAGTTCCCGGCAGAGTGGCAAACGACAAACAAAAAGGGCGGGAAGTCCCGCCCCCTTTTCGGCGTGAAAGTTGCTGTTACGAGCTGTAATACATATCGAACTCGACCGGATGGGTAGTCATCCGGAAACGGGTGACTTCCTCCATCTTCAGTTCGATGTACGCGCTGATCATGTCTTCGGAGAACACCCCGCCCTTCGTCAGGAAAGCGTGGTCCGCTTCCAGACTCTCGAGCGCCTGGTCCAGGGAATGACACGGGTGCGGAACCTTTGCCGCTTCTTCCGGCGGCAGGTCATACAAATTCTTGTCGATCGGATCGCCAGGGTGAATCTTGTTCTGCACCCCGTCCAGCCCGGCCATCAGCAGCGCGGCAAACGCCAGGTAGGGATTTGCCGTCGGATCGGGAAAACGCACTTCGACGCGGCGGCCTTTGGGGCTGGCGACATGCGGAATGCGGCAGGCTGCGGAGCGGTTCTTGGCCGAATACGCCAGGTTGATCGGCGCTTCGAAACCGGGCACCAGGCGTTTGTACGAGTTGGTGCCGGGGTTGGTGATCGCATTCAACGCTCTGGCGTGCTTGATGATGCCGCCGATGTAATACAGCGCGAAGTCGGAAAGTCCGGCGTAGCCGTTTCCGGCAAACAGATTCTGGCCGCCTTTCCAAACCGATTGATGCACATGCATGCCGGAACCGTTGTCGCCGACCACGGGCTTGGGCATGAAAGTCGCCGTTTTGCCATAGGAATGAGCGACGTTCCAGACGGTGTACTTGAGTATCTGCAGCCAGTCGGCGCGCTTGACGAGAGAATTGAACTTGGTGCCGATCTCGCACTGGCCGGGCGCCGCAACTTCGTGATGGTGAACTTCCACTTCCACGCCCTGTTGCTCGAGCGCCAGACACATCGCGTTACGGATGTCCTGCAGCGAATCGATCGGCGGGACCGGGAAGTATCCGCCCTTGACCGGCGGACGGTGACCCATGTTGCCGCCCTCGAATTCCTTGCCGGTAGACCAGGGCGCCTCTTCCGAAGTGATTTTCACAAAGCATCCGGACATGTCGATGCTCCAGGTCACGCCGTCGAATATGAAGAACTCGGGTTCCGGACCGAAATAGGCGACATCGCCGAGGCCGCTGGATTTCAGGTAAGCCTCCGCGCGTTTGGCGATCGAGCGCGGATCGCGATCGTAGCCCTTGCCATCGGCGGGTTCGATCACGTCGCAGGTAATGTTCAGCGTTACTTCATCGGAGAACGGATCGAGGCGCGCGGAATCCGGATCAGGCATCAAGAGCATGTCGGAGGCCTGGATGCCTTTCCAGCCCGCGATCGAAGAGCCGTCAAATGCGTGACCGTCGTCGAATTTATCCTGTCCGAAGGCATGCGCGGGGACGGAAACGTGTTGCTCTTTGCCGCGGGTGTCGGTAAACCGCAGGTCAACGAACTTCACGTCGTTTTCTTTGATCGTTTTGAATACGTCGGCTTCCGCCATTTTGCTCTCCTGAGTTGGATAATTGAGTGCGAGGGATTTTCAGTGAGCCACAGTTTTAGCAGGAACCATGCCCAGCGAAAAAATCCAATAAAACGATTAATCACAGATGCTTAAGTCATCCGAGGCGCATGGCCATGCCCTAAAAACAAGCCAAGCCCCGATGGGTGCCCGAAATTAGTGCATCGCGGTAACCTTGGCAAGAGAAATCTGCCTTGAATCTTGAATCTGCTAATCTTTAAACATCGCTTTGCGCGATCGGACTATGGAGTGCGCAGCAACAGATAAATCTTTGTAAAGGTTAATCTAATGGAAAGTACATCAGAAATTTTGAACAAGGCGCGGCAGCGAGCACAACAGATGAAGCTGCCCTACACAGGTGCACTATTGCCGGCGGAAGCGTACGAGCTCACGCAGCAGGTCCCGGGCGCCAAGGTCGTGGATGTCCGCACCCGAGCGGAATGGGACTACGTCGGTCGTGTGCCCGGTAGTGTGCCGATCGAATGGCAAAGCTATCCGAGCTCGCAACCTAATCCCGACTTCCTCAGGGAACTTGAGGCCCGAACCGAAAAGGACGCCCTGGTCATGTTTCTTTGTCGCAGCGGCGCTCGCTCGCATGCCGCGGCCTGCGCAGCAAGCGAGATCGGATACGCCAACAGCTACAACATCCTTCAGGGGTTCGAGGGAGACA